>JAQGMP010000386.1 GCA_028292285.1 Variovorax sp.
GCAACGGTCGGCAGCGACTATCGCGCCGCCTTCCGTGTCGGCCATGCCTGCAAGGACGCCGGCGCGACCACCGGCATCGGCGTGCGCTTGCCGGCCGGGTTCGTGCTGGCCAACGCCGAGCCGCGCGCCGGCTGGAAGCTCGATGTGCAACGCGCATCCGGGAGCGCGTCCGCCAACAACAGTGCGGCCGCCACCGAAGTGCGCTGGACAGCCGAGTCGCCACAGAACGCCGTGCCCGGCAAAGAGCGCGCCGAGTTCGTATTGAACGGCAAGGTGCCCGCCGAGCCGGGACCGCTGTGGTTCAAGGTTCTGCAAACCTGTGACGTCGGCAGCACCGACTGGGCGCAAGTCCCGCCCAGCGGCGCGTCGACCGATGGCATGCCCGAACCCGCGGCACGGCTGATGGTCGTCGCAGCGGGCGTCGCCACCGTCGACGTGCGCGACGCTTATGTGCGCCAGTCGGTGGCAGGCCAGAGCGGCACCGGCGCTTTCATGAAGCTGACTTCGCCGTCGGGCTCGCGCCTGGTCGGCATCTCGACGCCTGCTGCCGGCGTGGCAGAGGTGCACGAGATGAAGATGGAAGGCGACACCATGAAGATGCGCGCCGTGGCGGGTGGGCTCGACCTGCCGGCCGGGCAAACGGTGGAGCTCAAGCCGGGTGGCTATCACGTCATGATGATGGACCTGAAAGAGGCGTTGCCGAAGGGTGCGTTCGTGCCGATGACGCTGCGTTTCGAAGACGCCAAAGGGGCAAAAACTTCGCTCGAATTGAAGCTGCCCGTAGGTGCTCCGGAAGGCGCTGCGGCCACCCCGATGCAGCACATGCACTGACGCCGAAACCACGGTCTCGTGGAGTAAGCTGACGGCACAAAAAACCCCCCAGGAGACACCTGCCATGACCGATGCGAGCAAGCCCTTTGCCTTCAGCCAGTTCGTCCCCGGCTTCGACTTTTTGAAGAACCTCGCCGCCGGCAGTGCGGGGATCGGTGGAGGTGGCATCGGTGGCGCCGGAGTCGGTACGGGCGGCGCATTGCCCGGGCTGTCGAGCTGGGTGGCGCCGACGCTGAGCGTCGAAGAGGTCGACAAACGCATCCAGGAGCTCAAGACGGTGCAGTACTGGCTCGAACAAAACGGCCATGCGCTCAAGGCCACGATCCAGGCGCTAGAAGTGCAGAAGATGACGCTGTCGACCCTGCGCGGCATGAACGTCCGCATGGAAGACATCGCCAGCGCGTTCACTCGGACGGCTGCGCCCGCGTCCCCAGCCACGCCTGCGGCACCGGCATCGCCGTCTGTCTCGTCATTCTTTGCGCCATCTTCGCCCGCGTCGGGGCCCGAGACCGAAGCGGATGCTGGTACGGCCGAAGCCGCGACCGAACAGCCGGACAAGAGCGCCGCGCAAAACACGTCGCGCAAGAACGGCAAGGCCGCCGACTCCGAAGCCGGCGGCGTGGTCGATCCGCTGAAATGGTGGGGATCGCTCACCCAGCAATTCCAGGAGATCGCCGCGTCTGCGCTGCACGACGCGGCACAACTGAAGATGCCGACCTTGCCCGCATCCGACGCGGCCGAAAAGCCCGGGTCCGCAGCCAGCCGTCCGGTCGCCGCAAAAAAGAAAACACCCGCTGCCCGCAAGGCCGGTGCGTCAGGCACAAAATCATCGAAGAAACCCGCCGCGGCGCCAAGACGCCCGGCCGCAAAACGCTGAACCCATGAAACTGTTTCCCACCGGTCACGCCACCCATCCTCAATGGCGAATGGCGGCCGGCCTCGTGCTCGCCCAGCTGCGAGCGCAAATGACCTTGCCCGACTACGCGGCGTCGCCGACGCTCGGGCTGCTCTACATCACCGACCACTACGGGGCCGATGCGCAAGACATCCTGGCGCATCTGAGTGCCGAGCTGCCCGAAGTGACCGACTGGTCGGGCACCATCGGCATCGGTGTGGCGGCCAACAACGCCGAGTACTTCAACGAGCCCGGCATCAGCCTGATGCTGTGCGCGCTGCCAAGCGACCAGTACCGCGTGTTCTCCGGCGTCGCGCCGCTGGGCAGTGCCGAGATGAGCGGCTTCGAAGCGCACACGGCGCTGGTCCATGCCGACCCCGCCACACCCGAACTCGCCGAGCTGGTCGCTGAAATGGCCGGCCGCACGAGCACTGGCTACCTGTTCGGCGGCCTCTCGTCCGGCCGCGCCGGCGCGCTGCAGTTCGCGGTCGGCGGCAACGGCAACATCCGTGGGCACGGTGCGGCGAGCGGCGTTTTTTCGGGCGGGCTGTCGGGCGTGGTGTTCGGCGAGGGCGTGCGACTGGTGTCGCGCGTCACGCAAGGCTGCCAGCCGATTCGCTCGGGTTCTGCGCGTGAACGCGAGATCACCGAGGCCGACGGCAATCTCGTGCTGAAGCTCGACGGCCAACCGGCGCTCGACGTGCTGCTGGCCGATTTGCAGGTGTCGCTCGAGCGGCCGCAAGAAGCCATCGATGCGGTGCGCAACACGTTGATCGGCCTGGCGACGGCGGGCAGCGACGGCATTCGCCGTACCGGCGATCTCGGGTCCGACGTGCTGGTGCGCCACATCATCGGACTCGATCCGACGCGCCGCGGCATTGCCATCGCCGACCAGGCCGAGGCCGGCATGCGCCTCACGTTTTGCCGCCGCAACGCACAAGCTGCACGCGCCGACCTGATGCGCATCTGCGCCGAGATCCGCGAAGAGCTCGAGCCCGAAGAACAAACGCTGGCGGTCGCGAGTGCGGTCGCCGCCGGTGAGGCCGAAGCCGCGCCGCATCCGGCACGCCGCATTGCCGGTGCCGTGTACGTGAGTTGCTCCGGCCGCGGCGGACAGCACTTCGGCGCACCCGGTGCAGAGTTGCAAATCGTTCGCCACGCACTCGGCGACGTTCCGCTCGTCGGTTTCTTCGCCGCGGGCGAGATCGCGCGTCACCACCTGTATGGCTACACCGGTGTGCTGACGGTTTTCACCAGCGATTGATCGGCAATTAACCGCGGCTTAGCGTGCGGTCCTCGACGGCATCGTGCCGTCGCTTCACCTTGTTTGACACTTCGAATTGCGGGTCGCGCGAGACTCTGCATGTCATTGCACAAGGGGAGAGACATGAAGAGAAGCCTGCTTCGTCTGGACGTAGGCGTGTCCCGAATGATCGTGCTTTCCGGTTCCAATGCGCTGCTGGGACGCGATGGAACATGCGACGTCGTGGTGGACGACACCCGCGTCAGCCGCCAGCACGCTTCAATCGAAATGCCTTCCGATGCGCCCTCCGTCATTCTCGACCTGGGCAGCTTGAACGGCGTCTTCGTGAACGAACGGCTGGTCGATGGGCAGCAGGTCTTGCGCCACCTCGATGTGCTGATGGTCGGCAAAACACGCTTTCGCTTTTTCGAAGTCGAGAGCTATCGCGACTCCGACCTGATGATTTCCAGCAGTTGAAGCACACAGGCCGCCCGACAGGCGCATGCAGCCGCGCTATGCTCGACCAAGGGAGAGATCATCACGTGACCAGACGGTTGGCAATTTGTATTTGGGCGGTTGCTGCGGCAACGCAATTGAGCGGCTGCAGTTCGTTTCTTCTGGAGGGCGGCTCGGCCGGCGCCGGTATTGCGGGCAGCGCCATCGCGGGCGCTGTCACGAGCAACGCCGCGGTCGCAACGGGCATCGGCATCGGAGTCCAGGCAGTCACGCGTGCGGGCATTCAATACGAGCAGCGCAAGATCCATGGCGAGGCGCAGCAGCAGATCGCGAAGGTCGCCGGTGCGCTCAAGGTCGGACAGGTCCAGTCCTGGAAGACCGGGCTTTCCCTGCCGATCGAGCCGGTTGAAGCAGGGCGCGTGACCGTCAGTCGCGTCATCAGTTCGGGCGAACTCGATTGCAAGGAGATCGTCATTTCGATCGAGCAAAGCGGCAACGAGAAATTGCCGGTGAGCGAGTTCTATGTCGCGTCGATCTGTCGCAGCGGCAAGCAATGGGGCTGGGCATCGGCGGAGCCTGCGACGGCGCGCTGGGGCTCCTTGCAATGACGGGCGTCGCGCCTGTCGCGCCTGTCGTGCGTGGCCTGCGTGTCCTACGTGTTACGGCGTCGCTGGCCCTTTTGACGGGCATGCTCCTTGCCGCCCAAGGCTGCAGTTCGGTCGGTGGCATCACGGGCGCGGTGGCCGGTGTGGCGTCTGCTTCGGCCACTGCCAATCCGGCGGTCGGTGTCGCTGTCGGCATCGGAGTGAAAGCCGGTGTCGACGAATCGATCAATTTCGTGCTGCGCTACTGGACCCACGAAGAGCAGATGCGCATCGCGTCGATGGTCGGCGACATGCCCGTTGGACAACGCAAGCCGTGGGAAGTGCGGCATGAAGTCCCGTACGACGACAAGCAGGGCGAAGTGACCGTGGTGCGTGCGTTCAGCACGCCTCTGGCGACCTGCAAGGAAGCGCTGTTCTCGGTCGACGCACCGCCGGACGCGAAGACAGCCAGGCCGAAGGCAGAGGCTCCGCGCTTCGTGACGACCGTCTGCCGCGGCAGTGACGGCTGGCGGTGGGCCGT
>JAQGMP010000418.1 GCA_028292285.1 Variovorax sp.
ACGCCGAATACCTCAGCGCGACCTGGACCAGCCTCTGGCTCGCCACGTCGGCCACGGCCGCGGCGCTGTGCCTGGGGCTTGCCGCCGCCTACGCACTCCATCGGCGACTCGTGCCGGGCGGCGCGGCCGTGACCGCCCTGGTGATGGCGCCGCTGATCCTGCCCTCCGTCGTGCTCGGCGTGGCGCTGCTGCAGTACTACACGCTGACCGGGGTGCGCGGCAACCCGCTGGGTCTCTGGCTGGCGCATGTGGTGATCGCAGTGCCCTACGTGGTGCGCGCATGCCTGTCGAGCCTCGCCGCGGTCGACGACGCGCTGGAAGATGCGGCGCACGTTCTGGGCGCCAGTGGCGTCACCGCCTTCCGGCTCGTGACCTTGCCTCTGGTGAAGCCGGGGCTGGTGGCCGGCGGGCTCTTCGCCTTCATCACGTCGCTCGACAACGTGCCGGTGTCGGTCTTCCTGCTGAACGCCAGCCAGACCACCCTGCCGGTCAAGATCTTCACGTCGGTCGAGCAGGGCGTCGACCCCAGCGTGGCGGCGGTCTCGACCCTGCTCATCGTCTTCACCGGCATCGTGCTGCTTCTGGCGGAGCGCTGGACCGGTTTTCACAAACACGTCTGACCCCCAAGGAGTTTCAATGCCTGCAACCAGCAAGGGCTTTCCTCTGATGCTGACTTTCGATCTCGATGCCGAGACGATGTGGACCGGCCGCGATCCTGCCAATGCCAAGCGGCCGATCCTGATGTCGCAGGGCGCGTACGGCTGGAAGGTGGGCATGCCGCGCGTGCTCGCGCTGCTCGATCGCTACGGCATCAAGGCGACCTTTTTTATCCCCGGCGAAGTGGCCGAGCGGCAGCCGGCGCTGGTGCGCGACGTGGTCGACCGCGGACACGAGGTGGCGCATCACAGCTATAGCCATCGCTGGATCGTCAACTTGTCGCCGGAAGAAGAGCGCGAGGAAATGCGCAAGGGCATGGAGGTGCTCACCGGGCTGACCGGCAGCCGGCCCCGGGGCTGGCGCTCGCCGGCCGCCGAGTTCAGCGACATCACGCTCGACCTGATCAAGGAGTACGGCTTCGACTACTCCTCGAACTTCTTCGACGACGACTCACCGTACCTGCTGGAGATCGGCGGACAGCGCACCGACATCGTCGAGCTGCCGTTTCGCTGGGTGCTCGACGATGCCCCGTTCTTCCAGTACTCGATCGTGCTGCCGGGCCGCACGCTGCAAGCGCCGTCGGCCGTGCTGGAGGCCTGGAAGAGCGAGTTCGACGTGCTGTACGCCGAGGACCGCATGATGATGGTCGGCATGCACCCCGAGCTGATCGGGCAGCCTTCGCGCATCAAAGTGCTGGAGGGTCTGATCGAACATGCGCTGGCGCACCCCAATGTGTGGATCGATCGCTGCGACCGGATCTCGGACGACATGCGGCCCCGGCTGAAAGCGGCCCAGGCCGCTTCGACGATCGCATGACGGCGACCGAACATCGCGACCGGCGCTTCGTGATCACCGGGGCGGCCAGCGGCATCGGACTGGCCGTCGCGCGCATGGCCGTGGCGCGCGGTGCGCAGGTGGGCTTGATGGATCGCGACGCCGCGGCCCTCGGCGCGGCGGCGGATGCACTGGGCACGGCCGCATGCGCCATCGTCTGCGATGTCAGCGACGCCGCTGCCGTCGGCGCAGCCGTCGCACAGGCGGCCGGCTGGCTGGGCGGCGTCGACGCCGTCGTGAACTGCGCCGGTATCGACCTCCTCGCGCCGCTCGAAGCGGTGGGCGATGCCGACTGGGCGCGCGTTCTGGCCGTCAACCTCACGGGACCCATGCTGGTCTGCCGCGCGGCGCTGCCGCATCTGCGCCAGGCCGGCGGCGGCACCATCGTCAACGTCGCCTCCGCGGCCGGACTGAGCCCGCTGCCGAACCGCACCGCCTACTGTGCGGCCAAGGCCGGCGTGATCATGTTCGGCAAGGCACTGTCGATCGAGGCGGCGCCGGACGGCATCCGCGTGAACGCCGTGTGTCCCGGCGCGGTCGATACGCCGCTGTTTCGCACCAGCTACGAGAGCAGCGACGTCCCGGAACAGGCGCTCGAACACATCCGCCAGCGCTACGCCCTGCGGCGCGTGGCGGCGCCCGAAGAGCTCGCCGAGGCCATCCTGTACCTGAGCGGTCAGCGGTCGAGCTACATCACCGGCACGGCACTGGCCGTCGACGGCGGCCGGACCTTCCACTAGGCGCCACGGCATGAAGTTCGACAACCGGATCGCGGTCGTCACGGGCGGCGGGCAGGGCATCGGCGCGGCGGCCGTGCTGCGTTTTCTGGAGGAGGGCGCACGCGTCGCCGTGCTCGACCTGAACTGCGGTCCACTGGACGGGCAGCTCGCCGGGCTGGCGCATGGTTCCCGCTGCCTTTGCGTGTCGGGCGACTGCACGGACGCCGATGTGATGTCGGCGTTTTTCGATCGGGTCGACGCGGAGTTCGGCGCGGTCGACATCCTCTTCAACAACGTGGGCCAAAGCGCGCGCGAACGCGGTGGGCCCTTTGTCGAATCGGACGAGGCCACCTGGCGGTTTGTCATCGAGGTCTCGCTGCTCACCGCGATGCGGGCGTCCCGGCGCGTGGCACCGGGCATGCGCGCACGCGCCTTCGGCCGCATCGTGAACATGAGCAGCGATGCCGCGTTCACGGGGGATGTCGGACTCGCAGATTACGCGGCAGCCAAGATGGGCATCGTCGGCTTCACGCGTTCGCTCGCCCGCGAACTGGCGCCCTACGGCGTGACAGTGAACGCGGTGTGTCCCGGCGCGATCCGCACGCGCGCGCACGAACGGCTGCGGCCTGAGGTTCTGGCCCGGATCGTCGCGGACACGCCGGCCGGCTTCATCGGTTCGCCGGAAGACGTCGCCTCCGCCGTCAGCTTTCTCGCGGGCGACGACGCCCGCTTCATCACCGGCCAGACCCTGCTGATCGACGGCGGTCGCTGGATGGTTTGACCCCCGAGCACAAAGGACCCACGATGGATTTGATGGAATGCAGTGCGGTGGAACTGGCGTCGCTCATCCGGCGCAAGGAAGTGTCTCCCGTCGACGCGGTGCGGGCGGCACTCGAGCGGATTGCCGCCCGCAGCGAGCTCAACGCCTTCATCACGGTCACGGGCGAGCAGGCGATGGACGCGGCGCGCAAGGCAGAAGCCGAGGTGATGGCGGGCGGCCTATTGCCTTCGCTTCATGGCATCCCTTATTCCGTCAAGGACCTCACCGCGACCGCCGGCGTGCGGACCACGATGGGCTCGGCGATCTACGAGAACTTCGTGCCGACCGAAGACGCCGTGGCCGTGGCCCGCGCGAAAGCGGCCGGCGCCATCCTGATCGGCAAGACCACCACGCCGGAGTTCGGCCACAAGCCGGTGGCCGAAGCCCCGATCTTCGGGCGCACGCTCAATCCCATCAACCCGCTGTACACGCCGGGCGCATCGAGCAGCGGTGCGGCCGTCGCAGTCGCCTCGGGCATGGGTCCGCTGGCCTTGGGCACGGATGGCGGCGGCTCGATCCGCATCCCGGCCTCGTGCTGCGGAATCGTCGGCCTGAAGCCGACCCTGGGCATGGTGCCGCACCTGCAGGTACCGGACCTGTTCTCGGTGAATTCGTTTGTCGGGCCGATGGCGCGCAGTGCGCGGGATGCGTCGCTGCTGTTCGAAGCGATCCGCGGCTTCGATCCGCGCGACCCGTACGGCCAAGGTGTGACGCCGCATGGCAGGGAGGCCCCTTCGACGCTGCGCGGCTTGAAGGTGGCCTGGCTTCCCACCGCAGGCAATCCAGTCGATCCCGAGGTGGCCTCTGTCACCCAGGCGGCTGTCCGCTGGATGGAGGGAGAGGGTGCGCTCGTCGAAACGGTCGAACTCGACTTCGTCGCGCTGGAGCCTCATTTCCTGGTGGTGCTTCGCTCCATGCTGGCGGCACGCCTGACACCCCATCTTGAAAAATTCGCATCGCGCCTGGACCCCACGCTGGTCGACACCGTCCTTCGAGGCCAGCGCCTCGGCGCGGTGGCGCTGAACGAGGCAGGCTTCGCCAAGTCCAGGTACTTCACGATGCTCCAGACGCTCTTCGAGACCCATGACGTCCTGGTGTCCCCGACACTTTCGGCGCCGCCGCTGTCGATCGATACCGACGTGAGCGGCGAGATCCGGATCGCGGGCCAGCCCGCCGGGACGGTGCGCGGGGCGTGGTACCCCTATACCTACCCCATGAACCTCACAGGACATCCGGCACTCTCGATGCCGTGCGGCACCACGTCCATCGGTTTGCCCATCGGTCTCCAACTGGCCGGTCGCTGGTATGACGACCGCTACCTTCTCGGCATTGCGGCGCTGATGGAGTCGCAAAGCGAGGCGTTTCGGTCGATGGCCATGACCGGACTGCCAGCCTAGCGCTGCCACCTTCCAGCACCGTCGCATCGCGCTCGACAGAACTGCAGTCAATTCCCCGCCGTGCGTCGGTCCCGTCCCCGCGTGCGGCATATCAAGGCATCCGGCGGGCCCCGAGTTTCTGGAACTCGCCGCGCAGCAGCGCGACGACCTTGGAGAGGTCCAGGGCCTCGAGTAGGTTCTTTTTCAGGAAGGCTGCCCATTGTTTTTGCTTCTCAGCATCCTCCACGAATGCATCGCTCATGCCCGAGG
>JAQGMP010000573.1 GCA_028292285.1 Variovorax sp.
GCCCCCTCGTCGTGCTGCTCGACGACTACGAACACGCCGCCCGGCGCTTGGCCGACTGGAGCGCGGTCGAAGCGCTGGCCGAACTGCGCATCTGCCAGACGCCGTTGCGCGGCGACGCGCTGCGCGAAGCCGTGCAGGACGCCGATGCGCTGCTGCTCATGCGCGACCGCACGCCCGTCGACGCGGCACTGATCGACGCGATGCCCAAGCTCAAGTACCTGGGCTTCACCGGCACGCGCAACAACGCGCTCGACCTGGCCGCGCTGCAGCGGCGCGGCGTGCCGGTGGGCCTGACCGGATGGGGGCCATCGAAAGAGAGCACCTGCGAGCTCACCTGGGCGCTGATCCTCGCGGCCGTCAAGCGCTTGCCGCAGGCGGTGCAGTCGCTGCAAGACGGTGCGTGGCGCGACGGCGGCGCGCTCGGCCAGGTGTTGCACGGCGAGCGGCTCGGCCTGGTCGGGCTCGGCGATATCGGCGGCCGCGTCGCGCGCGTCGCAAAGGCTTTCGGCATGGACGTGGTGGCATGGAGCCCGCGGATGACGCCCGAGCGCGCGGCCGAACACGGCGCGCTTGCGGTGTCGCTCGACGAGCTCGTGCAGACGTCGAAGGTCGTGAGCCTGCATCTGGTGATGACCGATGCGACGCGGCAGCTGTTCGACGCTGCACGCTTCGCGCAGATGCGACCCGATGCGATCTTCGTCAACACGTCGCGCGCCGGACTGGCCGACGAGGCCGCGCTAGTCGCGGCACTGCAGGCCGGACGGCCCGGCGCTGCCGCGCTCGACGTGTATGCGCACGAGCCGCTGGCGATCGACCACCCGCTGCGGGCGCTGCCGAACGCGCTGCTGTCGCCGCACCTGGGCTTCGTTTCGCAACCAGTGTTCGAACGGTTCTATGCGGACATGGCGGAAGGCGTGCTGGCCTGGCTGCGCGGCGAGCCGATACCTCGCTGCATGCCGGACGCGCCAGACGCCTGACTGACAGCGTCGTCTGCGGCGCGCACACTGCGCCATGGCCCGCCGCAGTTCCATCACCTCTGCCACCTCCGCGTTCACCCGCGCTTACCAGCGTAATTTGCGCGCGCTCACCAAGGCCGCGCTGAAAGCGACGCTCACCAACGGCAAACGCGTCACCGGCCAGGTCCAGCGTGCAGCCGCCACGCAACTGAAGCCGCCGCCCGGCAAGGGCGACTGGCTCGCCGGCATGGCGCTCGGCCCTGGCGGCGCGCGGCGCTATCACCTCTTTCGCCCGTCAGACCTCGCGCTGGCACCGGGCGAGAAGCTCCCGTTGATCGTCATGCTGCATGGCTGTGGCCAGACCGGCCGCGACTTCGCCGCCATCACGCGCATGAACGCGCTGGCGACGCGCCACCGCTTTCTCGTGCTCTACCCCGAGCAAGACAGGCTTCATCATCCGCAAGGCTGCTGGAACTGGTACGACACGCGCTCGGGCAAGTCGGCGGCGGAAGCAGCCACGTTGATGGCGGCGGTCGACCAGGTCTGCGTGCTGTATGCGGTGGATCGCGACCGCGTTGCGGTGGCCGGGCTGTCGGCCGGTGCCGGCATGGCGGCGCTGCTGGCCACGCACTACCCCGCGCGCTTTCGGGCGGTCGTCATGCATTCCGGCGTCGCGCCCGGTGCCGCGAGGTCGTCCGCCACCGCGCTCGGCGCGATGCGCGGCCGCCATGTGCCGCCGATGCCTGTGACGGCGGTCGGCAAGGCGATGGGCGCCGCCGCCGCGATGACGAGCTTGCCGCCGCTGCTCGTCCTGCATGGCGACCGCGATGTCGTCGTGTCGTCCAGCAACGCGGGCAGTGCTGCCGCGGTGTGGGCCGCAGCCACCGGCGCGGTGCCTGTCGCGTCGCGCAGCCTGCAGCGCGGCCGGCGGCATCCGATGCGCGTCACGGACTTCAAGGTGCGCGGCAAGACCAGCGTGACCTTGTGCGAGATCGCCGGCCTGGGCCATGCCTGGAGCGGCGGCGCCGCACGCATGGCCTTCAGCGATCCGGCGGGGCCGGACGCGACGCGAATGGCTTGGGCGTTTGCGGCGAAGCAGTTTGCGGCTGCCTGAGTCCGGTCGTCAGTTCTGCAGCGCCAACCGGTCCCGTGCTTCGCGCGCGGTGACGATCGAGATGCCTTCGTAGCTCGCCAGTGGCAGCAGATCGCGTCGGTCGCCGGATGACGTGCGGCGTTCAACAGTTGGCGTGGCAGCCCGTTGAAAATGACTGCGGCGACGAGCTTGGCGGGCGGCTTGCACTTCGGCTTCGATCTCTTCTTCAGGGAAAGGGGGCAGGTTGAGGGCGTCGAGCTTTTCGAAGGCTTCCCCCAGGCGTTTGGCGGCGGCCGCGCGTTGCTCGCGCGCGGCCAGAATTGGGTGGACTCGGCTGCGTCGAGCGCGCGCCCTCGCCTGTACGCCACCCGGCGTATTTGTAGGAGGCGACCCCGTCCGCACACTCCATCCATCGTCAGCAAAGGTGCTGGCGACCCATTCAATACAACCGGAGAAGGATGCACATGCAACGTCGTTTCACACTCAAGGCTCTTACCGCCAGCGTCGCTCTCGCAGCAATGGGCGTGGCCCCTGCTTTCGCAGCCGACACCATCAAGGTCGGCATCCTGCACTCCCTGTCGGGCACGATGGCGATCTCCGAAACGGCGCTCAAGGACATGGCGCTGATGACGATCGAAGAGATCAACAAAAAGGGCGGCGTGATGGGCAAGCAGCTCGAGCCCGTGATCGTCGACCCGGCTTCCAACTGGCCGCTGTTCGCTGAAAAGACCAAGCAACTGCTGGGTCAGGACAAGGTTGCCGTGATCTTCGGCTGCTGGACCTCGGTGTCGCGCAAGTCGGTGCTGCCGGTGCTCGAAGAGCAGAACGGCCTCTTGTTCTACCCCGTGCAGTACGAAGGCGAAGAGCTATCCAAGAACGTGTTCTACACGGGTGCGGCGCCTAACCAGCAAGCCATTCCCGCCGTCGAATATCTGATGAGCAAAGCCGGCGGCGGCGCCAAGCGCTTCGTGCTGCTGGGCACCGACTACGTCTACCCGCGTACCACCAACAAGATCCTGCGCGCCTTCCTGAAGAGCAAGGGTGTGAAGGACTCGGACATCGACGAGAAGTACACGCCGTTCGGCCACAGCGACTATCAAACCATCGTCGCCGACATCAAGAAGTTCTCTACCGGCGGCAAGACGGCCGTGATCTCGACCATCAATGGCGACTCGAACGTGCCGTTCTACAAGGAACTCGGCAACGCCGGCCTGAAGGCCAAGGACGTGCCCGTCGTCGCCTTCTCGGTGGGCGAAGAAGAGCTGCGCGGCGTGGACACCAAGCCGCTGGTGGGCGACCTGGCCGCATGGAACTACTTCATGTCGATCAAGAACCCGACCAACGCTGCCTGGATCAAGACGTGGAGCGACTACGCCAAGGCCAAGAAGCTGCCGGGCCAGATGGACAAGCCACTGACCAACGATCCGATGGAAGCCACCTACATCGGCATCAACATGTGGAAGCAGGCCGTCGAGAAGGCCAAGTCGACCGACACCGACAAGGTCATCGCCGCCATGGCCGGCCAGACCTTCAAGGCACCGGACGGCTTCACCGTCGAGATGGACCCGAAGAACCATCACCTGCACAAGCCGGTGTTCATCGGCGAAATCAAGGCCGACGGCCAGTTCGGCGTGGTCTGGAAGACACCGGCGCCGATCAAGGCACAGCCTTGGAGCCCGTTCATCGAAGGCAACGACAAGAAGCCTGATCAGCCCGCCGGGAAATCTTCGTAACTTTCGCTCGCCCCCAGGTCGCTGCGCACTTCGTGTCGCGACTTCCACCCCCTACCGGGGGCAACACCAGCGGCCCGGCATAGCCGGTTCCGCGGTGTTCACCAACGGGCTTGCTTCGCTCGCCTCATTTTGTAGGTGCTCTGGGCTCGATCTTTGCTTTGAGGATCGGGCCTTTACTTTGTCGAGGATGATGTGAAAACAGCCCCGCGCCGAATCTTTCACGCCGCTTTCGCCGCGCTGCTTCTCGTGGCCGCACACGCGCATGCACTGACCGCCGACGAAGCCAAGGCCATCGCGACCGGTGAGACCGAAGACCGCGTCGCCGCGCTCAACAAGGCCGTCGCCAATGCCGATGACAAGACGACCGCCTTTATCCAGGCGCTGACCGACGACGCGGTCAAGGTCACCGAAGACAAGGTCTTCGTGATGAAGGACGACAAAGG
>JAQGMP010000594.1 GCA_028292285.1 Variovorax sp.
ATAGCACGGCATCCGGCGCGTGACGTGCCAGCGCGGCCAGCGGCATCGTCGGCACATGCGCTTCGGCCGGATCTTGCACTGCCGTGAAACCGCCGAGCGCATGGATGTGCGCCATGCCGCGCGCGCCGTCTTCGTTAGCCCCGGTGAGCAGCAGCCCGGCAAGAGCCTCTTCGTACGCGTCGGCGGCCGAACTCATCAGCACATCGATCGACGGGCGCGAAAACAGCACGGGCGGCTCGCAGCTCAAAGAGAATGTGCGGTTGCGCTCGATCGAAAGATGATAGCCCGGCGGCGCGAAATACAGCGTACCGGGGGCGAGCGGACACTTGTCTTCGGCCTCGCGCACCGGGATTGTCAGGCGCTGCGCGAACACTTCCGCCAGACGGCTTTCGCGCCCTTCGGACAGGTGCAGCACGGTCACCACCGGCAACCGCCAGCTGGCAGGCAGACCGGCCAGCAAAATGAGCAGCGCGTCGATGCCGCCGGCCGAGGCGCCGATCACCACCGCGTCGATCCGCCGCGTCGTCATGACGCCTTCCGGAACAGGCGTTCGGCGCGCACCAGCGGATCGAAGCGCGTCGCATAGCTGGAGAAATCGATGCTCTCCTTGGAGCCCAGGCCGAGAAAACCGCGGTGGCTCAGCGACTCGTGAAAGAGCCCGAGTGCGCGGTCTTGCAGTTGCCGGTTGAAGTAGATCAGCACGTTGCGGCAGGAGATCAGCTGGGTCTCCGCGAATACGCTGTCGGTGGCCAGGCTGTGGTCCGCGAAGATGACGTTGGCGCAAAGAGACGGGTCGAACCTGGCGGCATCGTAAGCCGCGGTGTAGTAGTCGGAAAAGGCGCGCGTGCCGCCGGCGCGCTGGTAGTTGACCGTGTACTTTTGCAGCGTGTCGAGCGCAAAGATGCCTTGGCGCGCCTTGTCGAGCGAGGCCGGATTGATGTCGGTCGCATAGATCTGGCTGCGGTCGAGCAGGCCTTCTTCGCGCAGCAAAATCGCCAGCGAATAGACCTCTTCGCCCGTGCTGCAGCCAGCCACCCACACCTTGATGGACGGGTAGGTGTGCAGCACCGGAACCACCTGCCGTCGCAGCGCCAGAAAATAGCTCGGGTCGCGAAACATCTCGCTGACCGGAATGGTGAGGTACTGCAGTAGCCGCGTGAAGATGGCGGGCTCGCGCAGCACCTGCTCTTGCAGGGCCGCCACGGAAGGCAGGCCCAACTGCGTCAGCGCGTAGTTCACGCGGCGCTTTTGCGAGGCGCCGGTGTAGTCCCGAAAGTCGTAGCTGTACTTGAGGTAGATCGCCTCCATCAGCAGGCGCAGATCGATCTCGTCGGCACCGGGCGGCACGAGGGCAGGCTGTGCGGGCGTACGGAGCGATGTCACAGCCGTTCCATCTTGGGCATCCACACGCGCAACAAGGAGAACAACCGGTCGAGGTCGACGGGCTTGGCGAGGTAGTCGTTGGCACCAGCGGCGAGGCATTGCTCCTGATCGTCCTTCATCGCCTTGGCCGTGACGGCGATCACCGGCAGCTTGTCGAAGCGCTTGTCCTGCCGCAGCCGGCGTGTCGCCTCCAGGCCGTCCATCTCCGGCATCATCACGTCCATCAAGACGAGGTCGATGTCGGGCACGCTGTCGAGTTTGGCGAGCGCCTCGAAGCCGTTGCGCCCGATCTCCACGATGGCGCCGCGCTGCTCCAGCGCACTGGTCAGCGCGAAGATGTTGCGCACGTCGTCGTCCACCACCAGGATGCGGCGACCCTCGAAGACGCGGTCGCGCCCGCGCGCGGTCTTCAGCATGCTCTGCCGCTCGCTCGACAAGTCCGACTCGACCTTGTGCATGAACAGCGTGACCTCGTCGAGCAGCCGCTCCGGCGAGCGCGCGCCCTTGATGATGATCGAGCGCGAGTAGCGCAGCAGGTCGGCCTCCTCGTCGCGCGTGAGGTTGCGGCCGGTGTAGACGATGACGGGCGGGAAGGACACGATCTCTTCGGTCGCCATGCGCTTCAGGAGTTCGCTGCCTTGCATGTCGGGCAGGCGCAGGTCGGTGATCATGCAGTCGAACACGCGCGTGCGCAGCAGTTCGAGCGCTTCTTCACCCGACGCCACCGCGGTGATCGCGACGTCGTCGTCGCCGATCAGCTTGACCACGCTGTCGCGCTGCAGCGCGTCGTCCTCGACCAGCAGCACGGCCTTCACCTTCTGCGTCAGCTTCTCCTCGAACTTGCGGAACACTTCCTTCAGCTGATCGCGCGAGGTCGGCTTGATCGCATAACCGATCGCGCCCATGTGCAGCGCGGCTTCGGCGTGGTCCTGCGCGGACACGACGTGGACCGGAATATGGCGCGTGGTCGGGTCGTCCTTCAGCCGCTGCAGCACGCCGAGGCCCGGACTGTCGGGCAGCCGCATGTCGAGCAGGATCGCGTCGGGGATGAACTGGCTCGCCAGGCTGAAGCCGTCGGCCGCGCCGTGCGCGACCAGGCAGCGGTAGCCGAGCTCGTGCGCGAGGTCGTAGAGGATGTGCGCGAACTGCGGCTCGTCCTCGATCACGAGGATGCGGCGCGTGGCGTCGGGCGGCAGGCCGCGGTCATCGGGGAACTGCGGCGCCGGGACCGACGAGGTCGCCGGCACATGCATGCGCGGCGCGGACGGCGCCTTGTCGATGGCCGGCGCCCCGCCGGGCATGAAGCGCGACGGCGCGGCACGCGAAGCCGTCATCGAAGAAGACGTCGATGCGGAAGACGCATCGGAGCCGCCCTGCGGCGGCAAGGTCGCCGGCAGCTTCAGCGTGAAGGTGCTGCCCTGGCCTGCGACGCTGTCGACGACCAGCGTGCCGCCCAGCAGCCGCGTGAGGTCGCGCGAGATCGACAGGCC
>JAQGMP010000088.1 GCA_028292285.1 Variovorax sp.
AACGAGGTTTGCACCGGCGGATCGGCTGGTGCGCGGAACACGAAGACGTCGAACTGGTGGACCTGGAACGAGGTCGATGGAGGCGTTTGCATGGACTTATTTTCGATGCAATCGAGCGCCTGGCACGGCATGCCGTGTTGCTTCATACTGGCGCCCGATTTCAAGAACAACAGGAGACCCATGAAGCGATCGACAACCGCAAGGGCGCGCGCTGGTGCCGCGCCGCTGGCTGCTCTGGCAGCACTTTTTGCCGCCTTGTCGGGTGGCTGCGCCGACACGGGCGCCGTGCGCGCCGCAGCCGACCCGGCAGCCGCGTGTGCCGCGCTGATGCAGCCGATTCCGGCCTCGGCCATTGGCCTGCCGAGCTCCGGCGCGGTGATCGAATCGGCCACGCTGGTGGCTGCCAGCGATCTCGCGTTGACGGACCCGCTGCCCTTCGTGCCGCCGCCGCCCGAAGTGGTGGTGATGCCGGCCACGCCGCAGTACTGCAGGGTTATGGGTGCGGTGCGCCCGGTCGATCCGGCGGCGCCGCCGATCCGTTTTCAGGTCAATCTGCCGAGCCAGTGGAACGGCCGCTCGCTGCAATACGGCGGTGGTGGTTTCAACGGCGTGCTCATCAACGCGGTCGGGCTGCCGCCTTCGGCACGCATCGATCAGCCGTCGCCGCTGGCGCGTGGCTTCGTCACCGTGGGCACCGACTCCGGCCACCAGAACGCGCCCGGCGTGGCGCTGCAAGCCTTTGCGCTTAACGACGAGGCACTCGTCAATTTCGCGCATGCCTCGTACAAGAAAGTGCGCGACGTTTCGGTCGATTTGATGAAGCGCCGCTACGGGCAGGCGCCGGCCAGGCTCTACTTCATGGGCAGCTCCGAAGGTGGCCGCGAAGGGCTGACGATGGCGCAG
The DNA here is from genome assembly GCA_028292285.1 of Variovorax sp. Lineage (GTDB taxonomy): Bacteria > Pseudomonadota > Gammaproteobacteria > Burkholderiales > Burkholderiaceae_C > Variovorax. The sequence continues at coordinate 904 of JAQGMP010000088.1, forward strand.
CGCTATCCGCAGGATTTTGACGGCATCTTCAGCCGCGTGCCAGTCATCCACTGGACGGGCTTGCAGACGGCCGGCACACGCATGGGCGTCACGCAGACCGGCGACGGCTGGTTGCCGCCGCCGCTCGTCAAGTTGCTGGCGGGCGCGGTGCTGGCGCGCTGCGATGCGCTCGACGGGCTGGTCGACGGCATCGTCGGCAACCCGATGGCGTGCGGCAAGCTTTTCGATCCGGCGGTGTTGCGCTGCACGGGTCCGGCCACGACCGACTGCCTCAGCGATGCGCAAGTCCAGGCGGTGCGCACCTTGCATGCGCCGTACGAGTTCAGCTTTCCGCTGGCCAATGGCGTCCGCAGCTATCCGGGCTGGGGATGGGGAGGCGAGGCGGCGTCGGGCACCGGCCCGGTGGGCGGCTACGTCAGCTGGCAGACCGGCACCGCGCGCCAAGCGCTGCCGGTCGGCCCGACCAGCAGCCGCGCCTGGCTGTATGGCAGCGGCGCCATTCAATATTTCTACGCGCGTGATCCGACGTTCGACCCGAGCCGATTCCGGCCCGAAGCTTTCGCGCCGCGTGTGCGTGAAGTTTCTGCGCTGATGGATTCCACCAACCCGGACTTGTCGGCCTTCAGGGCGCACGGCGGCAAGCTCGTCATCAGCGAGCATCTCGCCGACTACGCGCAAAACCCGTATGCCGGCATCGACTACTACCGCTCCGTGGTGGCGCGCATGGGCCAGGAGAGTGCCGATTCTTTCGTGCGTCTGTACACGACGCCCGGTGCCGACCACGTCGGAACCGGCGCGCCGGTGAGCGTCGACATGCTGCAGACGTTGACCGACTGGGTCGAGCGTGGCCGGGCACCGCAAGACCTGGTGCAAGTCGACCTGCAGCCGGCGGCGCCCTTCGGTGAAACCCTGGCGCGGCCGATGTGCCGTTGGCCCACGCTGGTCAAGTACCGCGGCCAGGGGGATCCGGGCCGCGCCGCCAGCTTCGAATGCGCGCCGCCTTGACACGGCCGCTCCTGCTGCGGTCGTGCCGCTGTGCCGCTGCGCCGCCGGGCAGTTCGTGGCTTTGGCTGACACGGCGGGCGGCCGATCGCCCGTAGAGTCGTTTCCATGACACTCGAGAAATCCGCAACATCCGAAAGCGCCGACCAGGCAACCGGGATCGAAGACTTGCTGCAGGGCTACGCCGCCAGGTATCCGCAGCAAATTCGCGATCTGGCAGAAACGTTTTCGTCGGCGACGACGCGTCTGGGCAACGCCCAGGGCGACCCTTTGGCAGCGCTCGCCGAGGACGTGCGTGCGAGTGCCCGAAAGCACAAGGTGGACGCGGCGATGCTGCTGGCCGCCGTCAGCGATTACGCCGTGATCGAGTCGCGCTCTGAGGCGATGCAGCGCGCCCGCAGCAATCGCTGAGCGAGGCGCCGTTCTGCATGAACGCAGCGGTGGTTACCATTTGCCTCGCAGGTTGCGGCGGACTCTTCGGTTGCCGATGCGGCCCCGAACACCATGCCCCAACTGATATTGACGAGAGCCGACGGCGCGACTGAATCGGTCGAACTGACGACGCACGAGACGACGCTCGGCCGGAGCCTGAAGAACGACGTCGTGCTCGACAGCAGCGCCGCCAGCCGTCGCCACGCCGTGATCACCGTCGACACCGCTTTCGTGACGATCCGCGATGCGGACAGCCTCAACGGCACGTTCGTCAACGGAGAGCGCGTGGCAACGCAGACGCTGGCGGACGGCGACATCGTCGACCTCGGGGGCTGCGAAATGCGCTTCGTGGCGGGCGATCAGCAGTTCAGCGCGGTGGTGGCGCAAGGTGTTTCGTCGGTGCCCCACTGGCTGATGGACGACCCCGAAGACCACAAGCCCACTGCCCCTGACGTGCCTGCGCAATGGCGCCGGAAATAGACGTCTGCGCCAGGATGAGGAGCATTCGGCATGGTTGGGGCAATCGTTCAGAGTCCCCTAAATAGTTGGCGGATTTTGTGCACAGCTTCCTATGAGTTGTAACTATTCAGCAAGAAACTGTCGACTTTGCGTAACCACGGAAAAGCAAACATGAATGCCGCCACATCGTTGGCTCTTGCCGTCAAGGAGCTCGAACCCGGTGAATACCACTGGATGCTGCTCGAAGAAGACGGCTCATCGGATGACGGGTTCAATTTCAAGCCCAAGCGCATCGGCGAGCCTGAAACCGACGTCGCCGCCGCGTGGGTGGCCGGCTATCTGGCTTTGCGCGCCGTGCTGCGCGCTGCCAAGCGATAGCTTCGTTCGTCACTTCGCCGCCCCTTGGACGCATCGATCTTCGACCTCAGCCGCTACGACGCCGCCATCGTCGATCTCGACGGGACGATGGTCGACACGATCGGCGACTTCGCGATGGCGCTCGGCCTCATGCTCGGCGACCTCGGTCTGCCTGCCATCTCCGCCGGGACGATCGAGCCGATGGTCGGCAAGGGCTCCGAACACCTCATCGCCTCGGTGCTGGACCATGTGCTGGCGCCAACCGGTGCCGCGCGGACGCTGGCGCTGTTCGATCGCGCCTGGGAGCGCTATCAGCACCACTACCGCCTCGTCAACGGGCAGCATTCGGCAGTTTTTCCGGGCGTGAACGAAGGCCTTCAGACATTGCGCGCCCATGGCTTGCGGCTGGCCTGCCTCACCAACAAACCGACCGATTTCGCGCGCCCCTTGCTGGCCGCGAAAGGGCTCGACGGCTTCTTCGAGGTGGTGTTCGGCGGCGATGCGTTCGAACGCAAAAAGCCCGATCCGCTGCCGCTGCTGAAGACCTGCGAATACCTCGGCACGTCGCCGGCCCGCACGCTGATGATCGGCGACTCCAGCAACGATGCACGCGCCGCG
>JAQGMP010000605.1 GCA_028292285.1 Variovorax sp.
TTTTCCGGGGCACGCCGTCGTTGCTGCAGATCTTCCTGCTCTACTACGGCGCGAGCCAGTTCGAGATCCTGCGGCACTCGCTGCTCTGGCCGGTCCTGCGCGATCCTTTCTGGTGTGTGGTGATCGCACTCGGACTCAATTCGGCGTCGTACACCGGCAAGACACTGGCGGCCGCTCTGGCGGCGGTGCCCAGGGGCGTGCGCGAAGCCGCCTTCGTGCTCGGACTCAGCCGGCTGCATACCTTCTGGATGGTCGAGTTGCCGCTGGCGGTGCGAACGGCGCTGCCGGCCCTGGGCAACGAAATCATCCTCACCTGCAAGGCCACTTCGCTCGGCAGCACCGTCACCCTGCTGGAACTGACAGGCACCGCGCGCCTGCTGGCAGCCGAGACCTATGCGCCCTATGAAGTTTTCATGGGCGCGGGCATCGTCTATCTCGCCGTCAACTACAGCCTGATGCTCGGCATGCGCAGGTTGGAAACCGCCCTGAACCATTCCCGACACCTGGAGAACAAATCGTCATGAGATTCATCACCCTGGGCCCAAGCGGCAGCAACCACGAGTTCGTGGCTCACCGATACCTTGACTTGCACGGCATCCGCGAGCACGCGAGCGTCGAGCTCGCGCTCGACTTCGCCCAGGCTGCCCAGGCGGTGCTGGACGGCCGCGCGGACTTCTTGCTCCAGTGCGCCGTGCACCCGGCCACCATGGCGACGGTCGCCCGATTTTTCGACGGGCTGTACGTGATCGACGCCTTCGTTTCGCCCAGCCAGGATCTGGCCATCATCCAGCGCCGCGATGCCGGGCAACCGAAATCGCTGGCCGTGATGCGTCCGACGCTCGACTACATCGACAGCAGCCGGTGGGAGCGCATCGAGTTCGTCGACACGGTGGCGGACGTCACGGCGGGTCTGGCCGACGGAACGTACGCGGCCGGGCTGGGCTATGCGGCCATCGCCCGGACGCATCCCGATCGCCTGCACATGACCCAATTCATCGGCACCGTCGACGATGCCTGGATCGTGTACGGACGCACCCGGGTGAGCGACGGCAATGTCGTGGCATGGCGCGACAGTCCCGCGGCGCTGTGCTACCGCCAGTCGGAATGACCATGGTCATGCATCCGCCACCCGTGGTGGTTTCCGTTGCGGGCGTGTCCAAGCACTTCGGCGCGCAGCAGGTGCTCTGCAACATCCACCTGACCGTCGAGGCCGGCGAGCGCGTGGTCGTGTGCGGACCCTCCGGCTCCGGCAAGTCGACGCTCGCCCGCTGCATCAGTGGCCTAGAAGATTTCGCGGGCGGCACCGTGACGGTCAACGGCACGAAGGTCTCGCCAGCCATGCGCCATGCCGACCTGGTCCACGCGAACGTGGGCATGGTATTCCAGCAGTTCAACCTGTTCCCGCATCTGACGGTGCTCGAAAACTGCACCCTCGCCCAGACATGGGTCCGGCGCCGCTCCCGCCACGAGGCCCGGCAGATCGCACTGGAGCACTTGCACAAGGTCCGGCTGGCCGACAAGGCGTCGGCCTATCCGGCACAGCTCTCCGGCGGCCAGCAGCAGCGCGTGGCGATCGCGCGGGCGCTGTGCCTCAACCCCTCGGTGATGCTGTTCGACGAAGCCACCTCGGCGCTGGACCCTGAAATGGTCAAGGAGGTTCTGGACACCATGATCTTGCTGGCGCGCGACGGGATGACGATGATCTGCATCACCCACGAGATGGGTTTCGCGCGCGCGGTAGCCGACAAGGTGGTGTTCATGGATGGCGGGCGGATCGTCCAGGAGGCGACACCCGACGTCTTCTTCGGCGATCGCGCCGATGCCCGCATCCGCAGTTTCCTGAGTCAAGTGTTTTGAAGGCGACGGACCCCGAACAGGCACCTTCATCGCTGCATGGATCCATGCACTGCGGCAAGACTTCCGACGCGTGCATCGGAACGACAGTCGGCGTCATGCACCTGCCGCCATCGCACCTTTACTCTCCGCAAACGCGTGCCAGACCGCGATCGAGCGCGATGGCGTAGAGCGGGCCCAGGCGATGCATTTCAGCATGCGCTCGCGTCGCGTGTGCAACCTGGCGCCGGCAGTCTGGAGCGCTTCGCAGGCGCTGCGTGGCGATCAGTTCGCCGATGAACCGGGAGCGCAGTGCATCGAGGGCGGGGCGCAACTCCGTTTTCAGATCCGCCCTCGGCTCGAGGGGCGCGCGGGCCGCCCGCTGCCACTCGGCCATGAGTTCGAACTGCACGAGCTTGCTCGCTTCGATCTGGTCTGCAAAGAACGCGGAGGCCAGCCCGGCCGGCAACCCGCTGCGCGCGGCCTCCTCGGCGGCGGCGGCGATCACCTGGTTCTCCCGCGGATCCTGGGGTGGATCCGCGACGGGCTGGTGGGTATCCCATTTGGTCAGCGCCACCCTGCGGGAGATGTGCAGCCGCGTTGCGCTCAGCTCGACCAGCTTCGAGAAGTCCTGCGACGAAGGAATCTGCGCGAAGCCTTCAGCGCAGCAAAGCACAAGGCTGCTGAACGCCAGCGTTATGACGGCACGATGCGCTATCGCGCCACTGAGACATTGCATGTCATTCTCCTTCGGGGAGTCGGCTTCCCGCCCCGACCATTGCATCAACGTGTCGGCTCGGTCACAACTACCAGTTTTGGCAGTTCACCTGGCGGCAAGCGCGAAGTAAGCAGTGCATGCTCCAGGCGCTGCTGCACGGCGCAACGCCCACGATGGTCCGCATGGCCAGGCATCCGCCGCCGCGCACACGCTGGCTACGTCGAAGGCCGACGCTTCGGTCGCCGCGCCGTTCCTACTTGATCCGGTAGTTATGCATCGCGGGCTTTGGCGCGACCATGGACGCGCCGCGCGGTGCGGCGAAGGCAAATCCCACATGAACACGCTGCTGATCGACAACTACGATTCATTCACCTACAACCTCTATCAATACCTGGCCGCGTGCAACGGCTGTGCGCCCATCGTCATCCGGAACGACGAGATGGATTGGGAGGGTGTCCAGCAGCTCGAGTTCGACAACATCGTGATCTCCCCAGGCCCCGGCCGCCCGCAGCGCCCGGCCGATCTGGGCGTGACCACGCAGGTGCTGCAGCACAGCGACGTGCCCGTCCTCGGCGTCTGCCTCGGGCACCAGGCCATCGGGCACTTCTGCGGGGCCACGGTGGATCTCGCGGCACGACCGATGCACGGCAGGCTCGACAAGGTCACCCACTCCGCATTCGATCTCTTCCGCGGTGTACCCAACCCCTTTGAAGCGGTCAGGTACCACTCACTGGCCGTCACCCACCTGCCGCCGGAGCTGCAGCCGTGTGCCTGGACTTCGGATGGAACGCTGATGGCGCTGCGCCATACCTCGCGGCCCTGGTGGGGCGTTCAGTTCCATCCGGAATCGATCTGCTCCGAATATGGCGCGCGCCTGCTGCGCAACTTCAGCGACCTGACTCGCGAGTGGCAGCTGCGCCGCCATCGCGCGGCCTCGGACCGCGCGCGGGCGACACCCAGGGCCAACGATGCGCTGACGCTTCACGCGCGTTGCCTGGACAGTTACCCCGACCCGCAGGACGCCTTCATTCAGATGTTCGCGCACAGCAATGCATCGTTCTGGCTGGACAGCAGCCAGCGCGACGCGCAGCGCGCGCGTTTTTCTTTCATGGGAGACGATGCCGGGCCGAACGCCCAGCTCATCAGCTACCGGTCAAGGGCGCGGCAGCTGGAGGTGCGCCAGGGCACAACGACTGAGGTGCGCGAGCAGAGCGTCTTCGATTTCCTGCGGGAAGAAACGCCACGGCGGTCGCCAGGCGGGCCCGCGCTGCCCTTCGAATTCAGGGGCGGCTATGTCGGATATTTCGGCTATGAACTCAAGGGCGAACTGGAAGGCGAGCACGGCGCGGACGCACCGACACCCGACGCGCAGTGGATCCTGGCGGACCGGTTCATCGCCTTCGATCATCTCGAGCAGCGCACGTGGATCGTCTGCCTCGACCGTGCACCGATCTCGGCCGTCAACGACGCCTGGATCAACGATGCGCAGCGGCTCTTGTCCCGCCTGGCCTCCAGCTCGCCGCCGGCCCGCAACGATGCCGCCACGGCCCTCGCGGCGTTGGCCTGGCGCGTGGACCTGCCCGCCTATCGCGACCTGGTGCTGCGTTGCCAGGAAGAAATCCTGCAGGGAGAGACCTATGAGGTGTGCCTGACGAACCAGCTCTGTGGCAGCGGAGGCATTGCCGGGCTGGACGTCTACCGCCTGCTGCGCGCGCGCAATCCCGCGCCCTACGCCGCCTACCTGAAGACGCCCGAGGTCATGGTGCTGTGTGCGTCCCCGGAACTGTTCGTCCAGATCGCGCCGGACCGCACCGTGGACTCGCGACCGATCAAGGGCACCGCACGGCGCGGCGCCACCGAGGCCGAAGATAGCGAGATCGCGCAACGTCTCCTGGCAGACGAAAAAACCCGCTCGGAAAACCTCATGATCGTCGACCTGTTGCGAAATGACATGAACCGGGTCTGCGAGCTCGGCAGCGTGCACGTTCCCGGCCTCTTCGAAATCGAGTCGTACGCCACGGTGCATCAGATGGTGAGCACCATCCGAGGCCGGCTGCGCGACGATCTGACGGCGGTGGACTGCATCCGGTCGATGTTTCCAGGCGGCTCGATGACGGGCGCGCCGAAGATCCGGACCATGAAGATCCTGGACGGGCTGGAGCGCTCGGCACGCGGCATCTACTCCGGCAGCATCGGTTATCTGTCCTTTGACGGAAGCGCCAAACTCAACATCGTCATTCGCACCATCGTGTGCGCGAATGACGGTGTCTCCATTGGCTCCGGCGGCGCGATCGTCGCGCTCTCGGACCCCGACGACGAGGTGGGCGAGATTGTGCTGAAGGCGCGCGCGCAATGGGATGCGCTGCGCGAAGCCGGCGCCCCGCTCGGTCCGATCGCAGAGGGCAAGAGGCCGAATGCGCAGCCCTGATCCGTCGGCGAATCAACGCGGGATGGCGCTGATGACTGCGGCCATGGCCTGCTATGTGCTCAACGACACCTGCGTCAAGCTGACCACCCATTCGCTCGCGGCGGGACAGGTGCTCGCGCTGCGCGGCATCGCCGCGACCATCATGGTTGCCGCCATCGCGCTGCGCTCGGCGCGGCGCGAGGACTTGCACGCCATCCTGCGTCCGGTCGTGGCCCTGCGCTGCGGTCTGGAGATCACGACGGCCGCCCTGTCAGTGGCCGCCCTGTCGCTCGCTTCGCTGGGACTGGTCACCGCCGTCACGATGGCGGCCCCTGTGATGATTGGACTCGGCGCGGTGGCCATGGGTTGGGAGCCGGTGCGCGGCCGCCGCGTCGCGGCGGTGCTGGCGGGTTTCGCGGGCGTGCTGCTGGTGGTCCGACCGTCCGCGGGCGGTGAAGGCGCATGGGGCGCGGGGTTCGCCCTGCTGTGCGCGGCGTCGCTGGCCGCCAGAGACCTGGTGACGCGGCGTCTACCGCGGGACATACCTTCGACCGTCATTGCCTTGCTCACGACCGCCTCGGTTGCATTGGCCGGTTTGGCCCTGAGCCTTGCGCAGGCATGGCGGCCGCTGCATGGACCAGAGGCGCTTCTGATCCTTGCAGCGGCTCTCTTTGCGGCGCTTGGCAACTACGCGGTGTTGGCGGCGTGCCGCGATACGGACCTGTCGGTCGTCACTCCGTTCCGGTACGCGAACATCTTGTGGGCCCTCCTGCTGGGCTACCTCGTCTGGGGCGAAGTGCCGGATGCGTTTGCCGTCGCCGGCATCGGACTCATCGCAGCCAGCGGCATCGCTTCGATGCGCGCCAGCCGCGGCGGTTAGGCCGCATCACGACAGGGGCCAGCCAACAACGCCCGGCCCGGATCGAGGCGCATGGAACACCGGTGCGATGATCCGTTCTCCGATGATGCAGTGTCCGCGAATGCATCTAGGAAATCCAGCGGTGGCGCCAACGCCTTCGTCCGCCCATCGCGATGCGTAGCATCCAACGCTGGATGCACGCGCGTCGCGTCGGGTGATGCGTGCGAAGAGATGCGATGCGGTGCGGGATGTTGCTACGATGCCGCGCGGTGCCGCGTTCAGACCGGTTGCTCGGTCTGGTACGTGGTGCAGTCCGAAGCCGCACCGAGGGCGCGGGCCGCACCGGGCGTCGGCATTCACTGATGGCGAGCAGACACGAGGAGTTGCGCATGCCCGTTGACGCGGATGGCTTTTTGCGGCTTTCGCCACAGGCCGTCTTCCAGGCAAGTTTCGTTCACTTCGTCTCAGGGCTCGATCACCACGAGTGCACCGAGCCGTGCGGATCCCCGGCCCAACTCTCGGGCTATACGGAATGGCTCAGTCGCACCGCGCCGCTGATCTCCCTCGGCTGGGACTGGCGGATCGAAGCCGGAAGCCAGCTCGTGTGCCTGCGTTGCGGCCCCCCAAGAAGCAACGTGCTGTTCGTTGACGAGGCGATGCGCGATCTCGACTGGAAGCGCAATTTGGAAGTGCTCGGCAACGTCGTCGACGCGCTGGCGTGGTCGCAGGTGACGGCCCGTGCGATCGCGGTGCGTTATCGCTGATTCGGCTACCAACCCTGGTAGTTACCAACCTTGGTAGTTATGCGCGCCGACGGGCTCGGCTGGAATCACCCCATTGTTTTGAGAGGGCTCCAGCATGGAAATCATCGTAGGCGCGGCCGACAGGCTCCCGGTCGAACTGTTGCGCGGACTGGCCTTGTACCGGCATCGTGTATTCGTGGAGATGCTGGGCTGGGATCTCTCGGTCAAGGACGGCATGGAACTCGATCAGTTCGACCGACCGGACACGGTCTACGTGGTCGCGCGCAATGACGACGGTGAACTGATCGGCACCGCGCGGCTCCTGCCCACGGACCGACCTTACCTGCTCCGGGAAGTCTTCCCGCAACTGCTCGGCGACCAGCCGGCGCCGCAGACTCCCACCATCTGGGAGCTCTCGCGGTTTGCAGCGGTCGACTTCAGCGCGGCCGCTGCCGCAGCCGGCGCCGGCGCATCGACCCAGGTCTCCTCGCCGGTCGCGCTCGATCTGCTGCGGGCGTCGCTGGCGCTCGCCGCGCGCTCAGGCGTGAGCCGCCTGATCAGCGTGTCGCCGCTCGGGGTCGAGCGCATCCTGCGCCGCGGTGGCTTTCGCGCGCACCGCGCTGGAGCGCCCATGCTGGTCGACGGGCACCCCGTGTTCGCCTGCTGGATTGAGGTCGACCCGAACGTGGAACGGCCATTCGGAGTGCACTGAGGCGGCGGCGCTGAGCCGCACGGGTCGCATGGGCCGCATGGGTCGCACGGCATTGGGCCACACACTCGTCACCTGCCGCCCACTGGCTTCGGTCCGGTCTGTCACTTGAGCAGGCCAAGGACGGCCGCGCGGACAGCAGCGGCGGTCTTGTTGGCGACGCCGAGCTTCGCGACCGCATTCTTGACGTGGAAATTGATGGTGTCCGTCGAAACGCAGAGGATGTCCGCGGCCTCACTGGAGGTCTTGCCATCGGCGGTCCATTGAAGCACTTCGACCTCGCGCGGCGTCAAGGGAACGCTTGGCTTGTTCACGGTGCGCCCGAGCGCCGCCGAGAGCGCGATGTGGCCGACGTTGACGAGATAACGCAGCTGCCCTTCCTTGGCGATCAGCTCGGCGTGGGTGAGCGCTTCGTGCGAACGCGAGAACGAGAGCAGACCGACCGCGCCATCGCCGTCAAAGCAGGACTGCGCCCACCCGACGTTGAGACCGAATGAGCGCGCCTCACTCCAAAATTGCGGCACGTTCTTGAAAAGGTCGTCGGACCATATGATGGGAAAGTTCGAGCGCCGGCCGATGAGCACCGTCGGGTCCACGGCGAGGTAGCCCGCGTCCGCGTACCGCCGTGCCCAGCGGCGATCGTAGTTGTTGAGCATGAGGGTCGGGGGTTTGGTGAAAGGCAGCGGTAGCCGCAACCCGTAGGCGCACTGCTCGAACCCCAGAAGGCGTGCACTGCGGCCGATCTGTTCGAAGACCTGGTCAGCATCGCGGATGCAGCCCAGTGCCGACAGCGAGTCCCGATTCCACGTTTCCATCTTCAGCCTCCTGATGTGGCCATTGAATGAAGAGCCCGAAAACCCTGAGCGGCGACGTTCGGTCGGATCGGATACCGCATAGCAAGTTCGACGACCCGCCCTGCGCAGGAGGAAATCTCAGCCAGCGCCGATGGCACGTTCGCCCCTTACATCAAGCCGAACATATCCGAGATGCAATTGCCTTGCAATCGGCATGCATCGACGTCGCTGGCCGCCTCGGTGCGGTTGCCAGCGCGGGATCCATGACGGCCATGGCCAGCACTGCGCCAGCGCGACTTCTTGGCCATCGCACGCCGGGCGCCTCGCCCTGTTCCACCGGCCCCTGTTCCAGCTGGGCGCCTTGGCGAAAGGCCTCGGTAAGTTGTTCGGTCAAAAGACGACGAGCGCAACTCACCGCACTGCTTTCTTGGGACTGTTGGCACGCGTGACAGGCGCGGGCATCGCGGGCCCCGCGTGGTCGCGAGCAGGCCGGTACTGCAGCCGTGCTTGTTGCCGCTGCGTCTTATGCTTCGTCTGACGCCGGCCGGCGTGAGCGCGCCATGGCGCAAGGGTCAGACGGAAGCGGCGGTTTGATCGAGGACGCGCTGATCGTCGCCGCCGGGGTCTCCCATGTACGGATATAAGGCCGCCTCCCTGCCTCCCGAGACGTCACAGCCACACGAGTTCTTGCAAACCGGGGGCGTCCGCAAGACGTTTCCCTGCAGGCGCACGCCGAGTCAAAACGATCGACTTGCCATGCCAAGTAGATCGCGCCCGATGGCCGCCTGCAGTCCTCAGGCTGCCAGCGAATGAGCGAGTGGCGGTGCGCGTCGCCGTTCTGGAGCTTTGGGGTCGAGCATGGCGCCAGTCAGCCCCACGCGGCGACATGAAGAACAACTAGGGAGGCGCAAGCCCGCATCCTTGTTGCGTCGCCAACGGAATGAAGACGGTAAAGACGACGCGTTCCTTGTCGTATGTATATGCCAACGTTCCCTTATGGGCTTTTACGATTTCACTGGCGATGTAAAGCCCCAGACCCATGCCGCCCGGGTTTCGTCTATTGACGGCCAAGCGCTGCCTGAATGGTTCGAACATCGTATTGACGAAGTCTTGCGGGATGGGCGCGGAGACGTTGGAAACGTCCAGGCGCAAACTGGTGGCGTCGGACGCCAGCACGATGCAGATCGGCTGACCCACGGCACCATGGGCTCGCCCGTTGCCAACCAGATTGCTAAAAACCTGGGTCAACCGATCGGCATCGATGTCCGCCTCGAGCACCGACGGAGCGTCGAGCAGAATGGGAAGATCAGGATAGGACAGCGTCGCATCACCGACCAGATCCCGGATCAACAAGGCGACGTCACACCGCTGCAGCTGCATCGCGAGTCCCAGACCACTCGACAGCCGGCTGACGTCAAGGACCTGCGTGATCATGCGGTGCATCCGGCCCGTCGAAGCGACGATGCGCTCGCTCATCCGTGAAGACGAGTCACTGTGCTCCAAAAGCTTCGCGACCATGGTGATCGTTTGCAGCGGATCGCGAAGATCGTGGCCCAGCATGGCAATGAACTCGTCCTTGCGCAGGCCGGCCTGCGACAACACTTGTTCGTAGACCTTCTGCTCTGTGATGTCGTGCAGGACGACAAGCACAAATTCTGCCGTGCCGTCGATGCCAAATTCCGGGATCAACGTGGCTGCAAAGTGCCGCTCTCCCATCACGGTCTCGAAGGCGAACTCCATCGCACCTCGCGCACCATCGACAAACGTCTGCTTCAGAACCTCGCCCCATTGCGCGCGCGCGCCATCAACGATCCAAGGGCGTGGCCCCGTCGCGTCGATCATCGCGTGGCGCACGAGGCCGGTCGCGTGCTCGACGGCGGCGTTCAGGAACACCGGGTGCAAGTCGCGATCGAAGCGGATGAGCAGGTCCGGCAAATGGTCCGCGAGCGTCTGCAGCGCCCGTTCGCTGCGGCTGACCGCGAGGCTGCTGAGCAGTAACTCTTGCGCCATGGTCCAGCGCTCGATGGCATTCTCAACGGCGCGCGTCAGGCCGGCGGATGAGAGATTGTCCTTGCCGACGTAGTCTTGCGCTCCAGCCCGCAGTACCGACCTGCCTGTTTGAAGTCCCGCGCTGCCAGTCAGTACGACAACCGGACACGCCGTCATGCCGTCCGCTCCCGTCAGCGCCGCGAGCACCTCGGGCGCGTTGATGTCCGGCAGGTGGAAGTCAAGCAACACACACGCGGGGGGCGAGCTACTAGCTTCTGTGCCTTTCGTTCCTTTTACAGCCGCGACACCTGCCGCGCCCGTCTCGCATTCAACAAACTGATAGCGCCTGTCCGAGCCGCTGAGCAGCAGCTTGCGAACCTGCTGCCGGTCTTCGAAGCTGTCGTCGACAATAACCACGCGCCATACCTGCTGCGCGATCTCGGGATGGTTCACTTCAAGCCGTTGCAATCAATTGCTGGGTGTCAGGCAGCGTGAAGTAGAAGGTTGAACCCTGGCCCGCTGCAGAGTCGACCCACACCTGTCCGCCATGCTGTTCCACAAGCTTGCGCACGATGGTGAGTCCGGCACCCGCTCCGCCACCGTAGGCCTCTCGTCCGTGCAACCGCTTGAAGAGCTTGAAGATCTGCTTGAAGTGGTGGGCCTGAATGCCGATCCCGTTGTCCGCGACGAAGTAAATCGTCGCTCCTAAAGAGCGTTCCGGGCACCCTGGTCGGGGACCGGTTTCATCGGGACCGATGTAGCCGATCTCGATCCGCCTGACGGCCTTGTCGTTGTATTTCAGGGCGTTGGAAAGCAGGTTCACCAGGACCTGGCGGCATCGCACGCGATTGCATCGCGCCGCCGGGAGGGGCCTGGCCACGACCACCTCGACCTCCTGGGTGTCCGACGTGCGGAAACCGACGATCTCGACTGCTTCGCTGAGCACGTCATCGACGTCCACGATTTCCAGCGACAGTTCGTCCCCGCCCACACGCGAGAAATGCAGCAGCGAGTCGAGCAGGCTGTCCATGCGGGAAGTCAGACGCACCAGGCCGTCGAGCTTGCTTCGGCCCGAACTGTCGGTGTCCGTGCTGTCCGCCAGGAGCTGGTGGGCGTACTGGGTGATCCCGCGCAGCGGCTCCTTCAGGTCATGGCTGGCCACATAGGCGAACGCGTCCAGCTCTTCGTTGCTGCGCATGAGGTCGGTGGCCTGCACCGCACGACGCTCGCTGCGACCGACCACCAATTCGATCACCCGCAGGCGCAGCACGCTGGCTGCTTCGATCTCGGCTGGGATCCAGGGCAGCGCGCGCTGCCGCACGGATTCGGTGAACAGCTCGAAACTTCGACGGGGCGTGAGCCGCGGCCCATGAGGACCGGGAACCGTGGGTTTGTCAGCAGGGTTTCCGCCCCATTTCACCGTCTGGAGGGTTTCTGGGCGGAACCAGAGCATCAGGCTGCGTTCGCTGATCGCGATCGGCAAGGCCAGCAGGCCACTGGCGACGTCCGCGAAGGCCGCCGCGGGCGGGTAGCTTTGTGCAAGACGGTCGGTCGCATACACAGGGCGTGCGACGTCTGCGAATTGCGCCGTCATCAGCCAGTCGGCCAGAGCGTCGAGTTGGACCTCCTCGGGCGTAGCGCCCGTGCACCACCAGCGATCAAGATAGTACAGAGCCGATCCGCCGGCACGGATCCCGTCCAGGAGCGTCCTCGCTCCGTCAGTCAGGCAGGCCAGTCCGCCCTCGCTGATCGCCACGTCCAGCAGTTGCCGATGCGTGTCGTCGATCGCCAGACGGTAGGCCGTGTGCTCCCTGTCGCTCGCGGCTTGATGCTGAAGCGAGACCACCTGACTCAGGAATTCGCAGGCAGCGCGTACCTGGTAGGGGACGCGCCGTGGCCCTGAATAATGATGACAGGCGATCAGGCCCCACAGCGCGTCGTCGCGCCGTATCGCCATGGTCAGCGCGGCGGCCACGCCCATGTTGCGCAAGTACTCTGTGTACATGATCGAGACGCCGCGCAGGGCGCAATAGGTCATGTCCAGCGGCAAGCCAGTGTCCGGGTTGACCAAAGGAACGAGTTCGGCCAGCGCATCGGAGACATCCGGAACCGGTCGCAGCCATGTCTTTGTGAACACATCGCGAGCGGGTTTGGGGATGTCCTCGGCCGGATAGTGCAGCCCTAGCCAGGGATCAAGATCAGCGCGCTTGCTCTCGGCCACCACCTCGCCGTGGCCGTCGGCATGGAATTTGTAGACCATCACCCGGTCCTGGCCGGTGAGTTGCTGGATTTCCTGCGTGACGACGTCACAGAACTGCTGCATCGTCGCTGCGGTCTGTAGCCGCGCCACGGTTGTCTTCACCAGCGAGTAGTAGTCGGGCTGCGCGCTGTCCTTGCGGCCGGTCGACTCGAATTCGAGAATGACGACCCCGTCAACCGTGTGCGCCGTGACGTCGAGCGACTCGCCGGCGCCCGTCAGGCAAGGCAGGGTGAGCAGGTACAAAGGATTTCGGTCGGTTGGTTCCTTCGCGAGAAGTTCGCGCAAGCGTGCTTCCCCCTCCACGCCAACGATGTCCATGCAAGCTCGACCCAACAACCGGTCCGGCGCTTGCCCCAGGATCGCATGGCTGTTCTCGCTGGCCTGAAGAACGGTCAAGTCACTCAGGCGCAGCACCAGCAATGCGCCGTGGGCCTGTATGCATCCGGGCGTTCGCACGGGCTCGGCGTCGCAGTTGGTGACCGTCAGGCCGTGTCGTTTGACGCTGTACGGCTGGTCTGCCCACGGCTGCGGAATGAACGCGTTCGTCATGCGAGGGCGCCTCCTCGGCGCCGGCGTCGCATTGGAGCTGTACGCGCCATAACAGTTGTCAGCAAGCAGAACTGCTTCGGACCGCGCTCGAATCTACGCTACAAGTATCAATAGTTCACACTTTTTTGACTCCTCAAGGAAATTCCCGCGACGCCCCGTTGGCTACTTACGGATGTTTCGAGGCAGACTGAAGCGGCATCGTCGCCGCACATCTTTGAAACACAAGCGGTGCACCCTCACAGCCCACCTGTCATGAAGGTACCAATCAAAACAGCTGAGCGCGTGCACAGAAGCGCAGGCTCGCACCGCATGCGCGGGCGGTGCGAATGCGGGCACTCGGCCGTACCGGTCAGCAGGCGCCACGGCGGCCTCACCTCGCTTGGTGGCGGTGTCATTGATTTTCCGCGTCTGCCTGCCCGGGCAGACAGCGGCCGAACGAATCGGGATCGACAGCGTTGCTGAGAAGCACCGCACCAGCTCGCCCGTGCGGACGCACTCCAGCGGGAAGTCCGTCAAAGGACCTGAAACCCGCTGTCGCTGGTCAACGGTTTGGACTCATACCCCAACAGCCAGGCGCCAAGTCTTTGCGACACCGCAGCACTGGCTGAGCTTCGGTCCG
>JAQGMP010000684.1 GCA_028292285.1 Variovorax sp.
TTTCACGAGGAGATGACGTTGGGTCAAACACGCCAGGCGAGCGGCCGGCGCCTCGGCTATCGACGCGCACGCATACAAAACCATCCGGCACCCACTTCTCGGGATCGACGGCCTCCCAATTCTGGTATTTGTTTGAAGACCCTTCGAGGATTTCAGGGTAATCGGTAACCATTCTTTCCCAGGCCAGGCTGTACCAGCCGATCTCCGACTTGTCTTGGAATGTCACGCCCTTTCCATACGGCCCGTAGCTCATGATGACGGCATAGCGCCCCACCTTCGTGGGCAGAAACACGTCTGCACGCAGGACTACGCCATCTTCCATGGGAATGGGGACATCCCAAAGGATGCGCATCCCATCGGCAACTCTCTGTTCGACAGGGCTAGATGAAGGGGGTGACGAGTGCTTCATTGGAAAATTCCTAGTGAACGGTGTCGAATCAAAATCTGCTTGGGTGATCACAAGCGATCGTGCAGGCACAGGGGTTGTTGGCAGGGGGGCGCGTTGCCGGGCGAAGCGCTGACGGCATCACGCCAGTGCTACGCCGCGGTGTGAGGTAGCGGCGAAAACGCCGTCGGAGCCAGGATTCGACTTTCCTGTGCCTGAATCAAATCAAACAACTTCTCCGTATAGGGTCGCCAGTCCGGGTCCTGCAGCAACGCACCGCGGCAACGCGTGCGCTCGGCAAAATCCTCGTAACCCCAGAGCCACACCACCTGATTCAGCGGCCCGATTTCGGTGGTGTAGCAACCCAGTAGTCGCTTCAGATGGCGCAGTTGCACGGCCATGCCGTGCGATTGGTAAACGGCGAGGTATGGCGCCACGGCGCCAGGGTGTAGCGTGTAGGTGCGCTGTTCGACGATCACTGCGCTGCCCCTTTGAGCATCGCCGTAGCCCGGGCTGGCAACTGGACTCCATCCAACGGCAATACAGGGGGGGTGCTCGTGACTTTCATAGCCCGCCCGAGATTTTGAAAGTCGATCCCGCGACGTAGGACGCCGCGTCAGACATCAGCCACATCACCGCAGCGGCAACTTCTTCAGCCTGGCCTGCGCGCTTCATTGGTAGATTCGGCGCCATCTTCTCAATGCGACCTTCCGGCTGGATTTCGGTATCAATCAAGCCCGGACTCACGCTGTTGACGCGGATGCCCTCGGGCGCAACTTCCTGTGCCAAGCCGAAAGTCATGCTGTCGATCGCGCCCTTGCTCGCCGCGTAGTGCACGCCGCTGCCAGCAGCGCCCAGCCGGGCTGAGATCGATGACAGGTTGACGATGCAGCCGCCGGTGCCACCGTGCGCGGTCGACATGCGCCTGATCGCTTCGCGAGCGCACAGAAAGCTGCCGACGACGTTGATCGCGAACAGCCTTGTCAGCTGCGCTTCAGTGAGCGCATCGACTCGGCTGCGCGGCTCGGAGATGCCGGCGCTGTTGACCAGATGTGTAATCCGGCCCAACTCATTGTCGACCATCGCGAACATTGCCAACACGTCAGCTTCCACCGCCACGTCGCCGGGGACCGCCAAGGCTCGGCCGCCGCCGCGGCGAATGGTTTCTACGATCTCCTGAGCTCTAGCCGCCTTTTCGCGGTAGTTCACCGCCACGGCGTAGCCCGCGAGCCCGGCTGCCAGGCAAACTGCGGCACCGATACCGCGCCCACCGCCCGTGACGAGCAGGATCTTGTCGGCCACCATGGTCATGCCCCCTTGACTTGGGCGCATTCGGGGGGGTCCAGAGCCAACGTCGCAACGAGGCTCCAACCGCGGCGTGTGAGGAAGTGATGGGACATGACTTGGTGCTTTCAGATGAGCGTTAAATTGAAATTAACCGCCTTCTAAGTTGGTCGGTCGTTCGACCAAATTCTGAGCCCGCTCTCAGGTTGACGCTTGCGGACAAACCCTGAGCCGGTAACCAAGGCGACTCCCCAGTGGGGCGGGCTGCACGCCGCGCGTCTAGCTATCCGCGCGCTCTTCTTCCTGCAGCACGCGCCACAAGACTTTTCCGCTCGCGCTCTTGGGCAACGTCCTCACGAACCGGATTTGGCGGGGCACTTTGTAGGCCGCCATGTGCTCACGGCACCACGCAATGATTTCGCCCGGTGTGGTTTCCTCACGGGACGTGCGCAATACAACGACGGCTTTGACGGATTCCCCGCGATAGGGGTCTTTGGTTGAAATCACGCACGCTTCCTGAACGGATGGGTGCTTGAACAGCATCAGTTCCACTTCCGCTGGCCAGACCTTGAATCCACTTGCATTGATCATTCGCTTGAGTCGGTCGGTCATGAAGAAGTAGCCTTCCTCGTCAACCCGCCCCAGATCTCCGGATCGAAAGAAGCGTTTGCCGTCGATCTCGATAAAGGCTTGGGCGGTGGCCTCCGGCTCTCTCCAGTAACCTCGAAATACCTGCGGTCCATGGATAACGATCTCCCCCGCTTCACCCTGAGGAAGTTGCTTCAGCGTCACCGGATCCATGATGCGTGCATCCACGCCGATGAAGGGGATGCCCAGGCACTGCTGCTTGGCGTGGGTTGGTGGATTGTTATGCGTCGGCGCGGCCGTCTCGGTGAGGCCATAGCCCTCTTGGTAAACCAGGTTCAGTTCTTCCAGCAGTCGCTGCGCCACGGCCTGGGGCATCGCCGCACCTCCCCCAGCGATGACGGTGAGACTCGAAAGGTCGTTGTCTTTGATGTTGGGACTTGCAAGTAGGTCGATCACCATCGTCGGGATGTTCATCCAGAGGCTGACGCGCCACTTGGAGATCATCCGGCCTGCAACGTCCCGGTCCCATCGGGGCATGAGGGCCAATGTCGCCCCAGCCGCGATTCCGGCATACATCACCGTGACGATTCCGGTGATGTGAAACATCGGCACTACCGCCAGAAGCGTTGACTCCGATGTCGTGCCGTACCAAAGGTTGGCAGCCAGAGCGTTGTGGATCACGCTGGAGTGGTTGTGAATGCAGCCTTTGGGCAAACCTGTCGTGCCGCTGGTATACGGTAGAAGCGCCATGTCGTTTGCGGCCACGACGTGATCCGGCGGTACTTCATCGGCTGCCAACAGACTCGTCCACGAATGGACCAGGCCGCCGTCCAGCGCGGGCAAGGGACGTGGCGCCAGCAACCAGTCGGTCCATGCAGGCGCTATCGATGACGTGTCGACTAGCGCGGGATCAAAAACGTCAGTGAATTGGGTAACGATCAGATGGCGAAGGCGGTCAGAAGGAGGAAGTGAATCGTTGGCGTCAACCATAGCCTGTGCGAGATCCCCAGTCGTGATGGCGACTCTTGATTGCGCATTGCGGATGTAGTGCGCCAGTTCCCCGGCCTTGTTCATCGGGTTGACCGGTACCACCACCGCGTTCGCCAGCAATATTGCGTAGTGCGCAATCACAAGCTGCGGAACGTTCTGCATGTCCAGCAAAACTCGATCGCCGGTCCTGACGCCCAGCGTGTTCAATGCTCCTGCCAAAGCCCGGGACTGACGCACAAGCTCGGCGTAGCTGATCTTTTGGTCGAGATACACGAGAGCCGTCTTCTGAGGGAATCGTTTCGCTGCGTCGGCCAATTGCTCCCAAAGGGAGGTTGCTGCCGTTACAA
>JAQGMP010000672.1 GCA_028292285.1 Variovorax sp.
GGCGATTGATGCTCGCCGACAAGAACGGGGCCCAATTTCAACCACCACCGAGCTGGCCGAGCTCGTGGCTGGCACGGTCAAAACCCGCGAGCAGGGCCAGAACCCTGCAACGCGCACATTTCAGGCTCTTCGGATTTTCATCAACGCCGAGCTTGAAGAGCTGCAACAGGCGTTAGAGGCGAGCCTCACCGTGCTGCAACCCCAAGGCCGCCTCGCCGTGATCAGTTTCCATTCGCTGGAAGATCGCATCGTGAAGCAGT
Source organism: Variovorax sp. (assembly GCA_028292285.1). Taxonomy (GTDB): domain Bacteria; phylum Pseudomonadota; class Gammaproteobacteria; order Burkholderiales; family Burkholderiaceae_C; genus Variovorax. The sequence goes on from JAQGMP010000672.1 coordinate 261, forward strand.
TCATCGCCAAGCATTCGCGCGAGGTCTACGACCGCCGCGCGCCGTTTGCCGTGCCGCAGCCCATGAAATTGCGCGTGCTCGATCGCATCAAGCCGTCTGCAGCCGAGGTCGCTGGCAACAAGCGTTCGCGCAGCGCCATCCTTCGCGTGGCCGAGCGCACGGCGGTGAGCTGACATGGCGCGGCTCAACTTTCTGCTGCTGCTCGCCGTGCTCGCCTCGGCGCTGTATCTGGTGCACACGCAATACCTGTCGCGCCAGCTCTTTACCGAGTTCGACCGCGTGCAGAACGAAGCCCGCCGCCTCGAGCTCGACAGCGAGCGCCTGCAGGTCGAAAAGCGCGCGCAGGCCACGCCGCTGCGCGTCGAAAAGCTGGCCAAGGAGCAGCTGAAGATGCGCACGACGACGCCGGCCATCACGCAGTACGTGAGGCCCGACGGCTCGGTCATTCCGGCCGTCGTGCAGGCGCCGCCGCCCGTGCCTTCGTCCGCGACGTCCGGCAAGAAGGAGCACTGATGCGCCGCAACAGCCGCAGCGTGCAGTACGCATCGAGCCCCTTGCTGGCCAGCAAGACGCCGGTGTGGCGCAGCAAGTTCATCGTGGCCGGGATCGCTTTCGGCTTCGTGGTGCTGGGCGGCCGTGCGGCCTACGTTCAGGTGTTCGACAACGCCTTCTTTCAGCGCCAGGGCGAGGTGCGGTTCACGCGCACGCTCGAGCTGCCCGCCAGCCGCGGCCGCATCCTCGATCGCAACGGATTGATCCTCGCGTCCAGCGTCGAGGCGCCGAGCATCTGGGCGATTCCGGAAGACATCGAGCGCGACGACCCCGACGTCAAGGCCAAGCTCAAGCAGGCGGCCAAGCTGCTCGAAATTCCGCAAAGGGATTTCGACAAGAAGCTGGAAGACGAAGACAAGCAGTTCGTGTGGATCAAGCGTCAGGTCGACATGCCGATCGCCAAACAGATCGCCGAGCTCAACATCAAGGGCTTGTATCAACGCAAGGAATACAAGCGCCAGTACCCCGAAGGCGAAGCCGCGGCGCACGTCGTTGGTTTCACCAACGTCGAAGACAACGGCCAGGAGGGCATCGAGCTGGAATTCGACAAGCAGCTGGCCGGCAAGGCCGGTTCGCGCCGCGTCATCAAGGACCGGCTCGGCCGCATCGTCGAAGGCGTCGGCGAAACCACGCCGCCGCTCGACGGCCGCGACATCCAGCTCAGCGTCGACAGCAAAGTGCAGTTCTTCGCCTACCAGAAGCTGCGCGACGCGGTGATCGCGCGCAAGGCCAAGGCCGGCAGCGTGGTCGTGCTCGACTCGGTGACCGGCGAGGTGCTGGCGCTCGCCAACTACCCGAGCTACGTGCCCGACAAGCGGCAAAACCTGACCGGAGAGCAGCTGCGCAATCGCGCCATGACCGACACCTTCGAGCCCGGCTCGACGATGAAACCGATCACTATCGGCATGGCGCTCGAAGCCGGCCGCGTCACGCCCAAGACCATCATCGAAACGTCGCCGGGCCGCTTCCAGATCGGTGGCTTCACCATCAGCGACACGCACAACTACGGCACGCTGACGGTCGAGGGCGTGATCCAGAAGTCGAGCAACGTCGGCGCGCTGAAGATCGCGCAAAAGATGCAGCCGCACGAGATGTGGGACACCTACACCGCGCTCGGCTACGGCCAGAAGCCGGTGATCCAGTTCCCCGGCGCGGTCACAGGACGGTTGCGTCCGTGGAAGAGCTGGAAGCCGGTCGAGCAGGCCACCATGGCCTACGGCTACGGCCTGTCGGCATCGCTCTTTCAGATGGCGCATTCGTACACCTCTTTCGCGCACGACGGCATGGTGATTCCGGCCACGATGCTCAAGACCGATCAGCCTGCCGTCGGCGTTCGCGTGTTCTCCGCCGAGAACGCGCACGCCGTGCGCCGCATGCTGCAGATGGCCGCGGCGCCGGGCGGCACCGGCCCGCTCGCGCAAACCGTCGGCTACTCGGTCGGCGGCAAGTCGGGCACGGCCCACAAGCAGGTCGGCAAAGGCTACGCGAGCAACAAGTACCGCGCCTGGTTCACCGGCATGGCGCCGATCGAGAAGCCCCGCATCATCGTCGGCGTGATGATCGACGAGCCGAGCGACGGCAACTACTTCGGCGGCATCGCCGCGGCGCCGGTGTTCAGCGAAGTGGTGCAGCAGACGCTGCGCATGATGAACGTGGCGCCCGACCTCGCGGTCAAGCCGCTGGTCACGACCAACGGCGTGGACGAGAGCTTCTGATGCCGATGACGACGCTCACCAACCCGGTCGACGCGGCAGCGTGGCTCAAGTCGCGCGTGCGCGGCGTGCTGCATGCCGACAGCCGGCCGGTCGGCACGGGCGACGGCTTCATCGCCTGGCCCGGCGCGGCGACCGATGGTCGCAAGCACGTGGCTGCGGCGCTGGCGCAAGGTGCGGCGGCATGCCTGGTCGAGCAGGAGGGCGTCGAGGCCTTCGGTTTCGAAGGCGACGCGATCGCGACTTATGCGGGACTCAAGGCCGCGACCGGCCCGATCGCCGCTGCCTATTACGAAGCACCCTCCAGCGCGCTCGACATCCTCGCCGTCACCGGCACCAACGGCAAGACCTCCACCGCGTGGTGGCTGGCCGAGGCGCTGATGCATGCGTGCAAGGTGCCGTGCGGCGTCGTCGGCACGCTGGGCATCGGCGTGCCGCCGGCGCTGAGCTACACCGGCCTGACGACGCCCGACCCGGTCGTGCTGCAACGCGAGCTGCGCGGCTTCGTCGATCGCGGCTTCGGCGCTTGCGCCATCGAAGCCTCGTCGATCGGCATTGCCGAACGGCGGCTCGACGGCACGCGCATCGCCGTGGCCGTCTTTACCAATTTCACGCAGGACCACCTCGACTACCACGGCGACATGGACGCCTACTGGCAGGCCAAGGTCGAGCTGTTTCGCTGGCCCGGCCTGCGCGCCGCAGTGGTCAATCTCGACGACGTGCATGGCGCCAGCCTGGTCGGCAATCTGGTCGAGGCCGGCGTCGGTGCGCTCGACCTCTGGACCGTCTCGGCCGCCGGTGCGCCTGCGCGCTTGATGGCGCAAGACATCGGCTACGACGCGGCGGGGCTGCAGTTTTCGGTGGTCGAGCAGGGCGCGCCGAGCCAGCGGCTCGCCACGCAATTGATCGGTCGATACAACGTCGACAACCTGCTCGGCGTGCTCGGCACGTTGCGCGCACTGGGCGTGGGCCTGGCCGACGCGGTCGATGCCTGCCGCCATCTGACCAGCGTGCCCGGCCGCATGGAACGCATCGCCGTTCCGGGCCATCCGCTCGCCGTGATCGACTACGCGCACACGCCCGACGCACTCGACAAGGCGCTGGCCGGGCTGCGGCCGCTGGCGCAACAGCGCGGCGGCGCGCTGTGGTGCGTATTCGGCTGCGGTGGCGATCGCGATGCCATGAAGCGGCCGCTGATGGCTGCCGTGGCCGAGACGCGCGCAGACCGGCTGGTCGTGACCAGCGACAACCCGCGCAGCGAGAAGCCGGGTGCGATCATCAGCCAGATCCTCCTCGGCCTGGCCCGGCCCGATGCGGCGCAGGTCGAAGCCGATCGCGCTGCTGCCATCGCCGGCACGCTGGCGCAAGCCGCGCCCGAAGACGTGGTGCTGATCGCCGGCCGTGGGCATGAAGCCTGGCAGGAGATCGCCGGCGAACGCATCGCATTCTCCGATCGCGCGCACGCGGTCGATGCACTGACGCAGCGGGGTGCCGCATGAGCGCAGCACCGATGAACGGGTTCATGATGACGCTCGGCCAGGTGCAGCAATGGCTGCCCGGCGCGAAGCTGATCGGCGATGCCGCGACGCCGATTCACCGCGTGCATACCGACACGCGCACGCTGGCTGCGGGCGATTTGTTCGTCGCGCTCAAGGGCGAGCGCTTCGATGCCAACGACTTCCTGGCCGATG
>JAQGMP010000009.1 GCA_028292285.1 Variovorax sp.
TGAACGTTGCCGCCACTTTCGAACTCGGCTGACAGCACCCGGCCGCTGCGCATCGACTGCCCGTCCGCTTCGAAGGTCTCGTAGACGACGGCAAAACGGTCGCCTTTGCGCAGTTGACGAAAGTCGACATCGCCAGCGAACACGTCGGCCAGCTGGCTTGCGACTGCGTCCGGGATACCGGCGTCGTCGGTCGCTGCGAAGAGCGACGTGCGAACCACGCCGCTTGCCAGACGCGTGCCGGCGGTCAGCGCGTCGGCTTCGGAGCGAACGATGAAACCGGCGCCCGCGCTTTCGACGATCAGGCGCTTGAAGCCGTCGCCTTCCGGGATCCAGCGTGCACTCAGTTTCTTGAGGCGGTTTTCGTGCGTGACTTCGGCGGTGACCGTGCGGCCGACGCGGCTCAACAGGGCAGTGCGCGCGTCGGCGTTGCCACGGATGTAGGCCGCCGCCGCAGGGTCGCTCACGCCGAGGCGCCTGAGCAGCGCTTCGGCGGTGTCGCTCGAACGCGTGGTTTCGTTGCGGAACAACGTGAAGGCGAAGGCGTCGAGCGCATCGGTCTGGGTCGCGACGGCGAGCGGGGTCACCGTTTCTAGCACTTGCCGGACCGGCATTTTGGACGCGTCGGGGCCGAGCGAAGCGACCGCGAATGCACCACCGCCCGCCGACATCAGGACAGCGGCGATCACTGCAGTGATCTGCCTGGGATACGTCCGGAATGTGTAAGCCACGCGGGAAGCGAAAAGCTCCTCGGCGGCAAGAATTCTGTCAATCAAAGCTCAAAATCCAGATCAGGTTCAGCGAATCCGTGCAGCAGAAGGCCTCAAGACGGAGGCGGCAACACGGTGCGGAAAAAAGCGCCGCTTAGAATTCGGCGCTTGCAAAGTCGGGCTGAGTATAGCTTCGGCCCTACTAAATTCAGCCAAAAAAGCCCAATGAATGCCGGTTCTGTTACATCCCCAGTTCTCTCCGATAGTGTAGGACGAGCTCTCGAAATCTCGCTGCGCGGCACTGACGAATTGCTGCCCCAGGACGAATGGGTGCGAAAGCTGCAGCGCGCCGAGGCCACGGGCCAGCCGCTGCGCATTAAGCTCGGTCTTGACCCGACGGCGCCGGACATTCATATCGGTCATACGGTGGTGCTGAACAAGCTGCGGCAGTTGCAGGATCTGGGCCACACAGTGATCTTTCTGATCGGTGACTTCACGACGACGATCGGCGACCCGTCCGGGCGCAACTCGACCCGGCCGCCGCTCACGCGCGAACAGATCGAGGCCAACGCCCAAACCTACTACCGCCAGGCCAGCCTGGTGCTGGACCCGTCGAAGACGGAAGTTCGCTACAACTCCGAGTGGAGCGACCCGCTGGGTGCCCGCGGAATGATCCAGCTGGCCGCCAAATACACCGTCGCGCGGATGATGGAGCGTGACGATTTCAGCAAGCGCTTCAAGGCCGGCCAGTCGATTTCGGTGCATGAATTTCTGTACCCGTTGATGCAGGGCTACGACTCGGTAGCGCTCAAGTCGGACCTGGAGCTGGGCGGTACCGATCAGAAGTTCAATCTGCTCGTCGGCCGGCATCTTCAGCAAGAATACGGCCAGGAACCGCAGTGCATACTCACTATGCCTTTGCTGGAAGGGCTCGACGGCGTCGAAAAGATGTCCAAGAGCAAGAATAACTACATCGGCATCAGCGAAGCGCCCAACACCATGTTCGCCAAGGTGCTGTCGATTTCAGACGTGCTCATGTGGCGCTGGTACACCCTCTTGAGCTTCAAGTCGCTGGAGGAAATCGCAGCGCTGAAGGCCGAGGTCGAGGGCGGCCGCAACCCGAAAGATGCCAAGGTCGCGCTGGCCAAAGAGATCACCGCCCGCTTTCACAGCGCGGCGGCGGCCGAAACGGCGGAGCAGGATTTCGTCAATCGGAGCAAGGGCGGCGTGCCCGACGACATCCCGCAATTGACGCTGGACGGCGCACCGCTCGGCATCGCGCAATTGCTGAAGCAGGCCGGGCTGGCGCCATCGACCTCCGAAGGCAACCGCCTGATCGAAGGCGGCGGCGTGCGCGTCGACTCGGTCGTTGTCAGCGACAAGGCGCTGAAGCTGCCGGCGGGCAGCTATGTGGTGCAGGTAGGCAAGCGCAAGTTCGTGCGATTGACGTTGCGCTGAGCCCGGTCGTTCAGCGAACTTCGATCGTCACCCGGCGATTGCGCGGCTCGGCCACCTCGTCGGCCGTCGGCACTGCGAGTTCGCGCTCGCCGCGTCCCACGGCTTCGATGCGTGCCGCCGGGAATTGGCGATCGATGAACATCTGGCGCACTTGCTGCGCGCGGCGCTGCGACAGCTCGTCGTTCGACACGACGGCTCCCGTGGTGTCGGTGTAGCCGGTGATCACGATGTCGCTGCCGGCGCGGGCCACTGCCACCATCAACGCGGTGGTCATCTCGCGTTGCGATTCGGGCATGAGCGACGTGTTGCCGGCATCGAAGTACACCGTGTAGCGCTGCGGCGCGGGCGGCGCGAGATCGAACAGCGTCGTGTTTTCGGCGCGCACCCGCGCGGCGTCGGTCTGGTCCAGCGTGGGCGGACGCGCCCGGCCCGCCCGGACAGTGGCACGCTGGTATGGCTTGTCCAGCGTCACTTCGCCGCTGTTGCTTTCGACGATCACCGCGGAAGGTCGGCCGTCTGGTTGCGGCAGCAGGACGACGCGCGTTGCGGGTGTCGAGCAGCCCGCAAGCAGCACCGCGGCCGCAAGCGAACACCAACCGATGAAGCGTCGCGCCGTCATGGTTGCGGATCGGCTTGGACGATGAAATCGGTGCCGCGAATGCCGATCGTCGCGGTTTGTGTTTCAACGCGAACCGCGTCGGGGTGCGCCTTGCCGATCAAGCCGGAAATCATGCGCAGCGAACCACGCAGCAACGAGACCAGAAGGCCGCCGTCTTGCGCCGTGGGATCGAAGCTGAATTCTTTCAGATCGACCCGCGACGATGGGCCGACCACGAGCACGGTGCCGTCGCGCAGCACCAGGCTGGCGGCCGAATCGACGCCGGTCACGATGCGTTCGATGGGTGCGACCTCGTCGCCGGCATGTGCCGTGCGCATCGCGCCGGCGGTGTTCAGCAACTGCACGTCGCCACGCACGCTTTTGACGAAGCCGGCCTGTTCGGGCGGGGCGGCGGTTTGTGCTGCTGCCGTCGTCATCGAGGTGATCGACGCGATGGCCGCTGCAAGGAGCAGGCTGCACAGCCGTGTCCATTTTCTGAATCTCATCCGGGCCTCCTCTGGATCAAGGTGAGCGCTGGATGGTACGCGACGCGCTTCGAGCGCGAGCCGTCCATAATTGCTGCGCCCCGCCGGCCACGCGCCGAATGTCTTGCCTCTTTCTCCTCCTCGTGCTTCGATGCAAAGCTTGTTGACCCCGAAAGCGCTGTTGCGCCTGTCGATCGCGGTGGCGCTCCTCACCATCGTGCTGAAAGGGCTGGCCGGCTACATCACGCATTCGATGGGGCTAATTTCCGACGCGATGGAGTCGTTCGTCAATCTCGCGAGCGCCATGTTCGCCCTCGCCATGGTGACCATCGCCGCGCGGCCAGCCGATGAAGACCATCCCTACGGCCACCACAAGGCCGAGTACTTTTCATCCGGCTTCGAAGGCATCCTGATCGTCGGCGCTGCGCTGGCGATTTTGTGGGTGTCGATCGAGCGCTTGCTGGCGCCGCGGCCGATCGAGCAACTGGGTTGGGGACTGGTGCTGTCGATCGTCAGCACCGGCTTCAATGCGGCGTTGGCGTGGGCGCTGTTTCGGGCGGCGCGCGAGCACCGGTCGATCGCGCTCGAAGCCGACGGGCGACACCTTGTCACCGACGTGTGGACGTCGGCGGCGGTCGTCGTCGGCATCGTTGCCGTTCACTTCACCGGCTGGCTGTGGCTCGATCCGCTGCTGGGCATCGGCGTGGCGCTCAACATCGTGCGCGAAGGCGGCAAGCTGGTCTGGCGCTCGTCGCAGGGACTGATGGATGAGGCGATGCCGGCCGAGTCCCTGGCCGCGGTACAAGCCACGCTCGACAGATTTTTGGCGCGCGCCGGCGATCCAGGCGATCCAGGCGTTCCGGCTCGCGGTGCTTCGATGCGATTCGACGACATCGCAACGCGCCGCGCCGGGCAGCGGCTCTTTGCCGATCTGCACATGCACGTGCCGGGCGACTGGCCCTTGCAGCGCGCCGCGACATTGCGCGACGAACTCGAGCAGGCGCTGATGGACGCTGTTCCGGGTCTGCGCGTGACGATCCAGCTGCTGCCGCTCGGCATGGAGGCGCGTGCCGTGCAGATGGCGCCGGACGCTTGACCGACGCGTGACGCCGGCGCCGCGCCGCCGACGGGGCGCTAATAAGGACTGCGAACGCCGAGGCCGGCGAGGATCTCGATCTCGCGGGCTTCCATGGCTTCGGCGTCGGCCTCACCGGTTTCATGGTCCCAGCCCTGCGCGTGCAGCGCGCCGTGGACCAGCAGATGCGCGTAATGGTCGGCCAGCGTCTTGCGCTGCTCCTTCGCCTCGCGCGCGACCACCGGGGCGCACAGCACCAGGTCGGCCATCACCATCGGCGCTTGCGCGTAGTCGAAGGTGAGCACGTTGGTGGCGTAGTCCTTGCCGCGAAATTCGCGGTTCAGTCGCTGGCCTTCGTCGGTGTCGACGATGCGCACCGTGAGCTCGCCATCGACGTCGAGCGAATGGCGGATCCAGCGCGTCACGCTGTGTCGGGGCAAGGCCGCGCGGTGGCGCTCGACGCCTTTGAAGGGCGCGAACTGCAACGACAGTGAAAGGGCTGCAAGTGCCATGTCAGCGAGGTGTTGCCGCGCGTTTGCGCTGGCTGTCATAGGCGTCGACGATGCGCGCCACCAGCGGGTGCCGCACGACGTCGGCGCTGGTGAAGTGTGTGATTGCGATCCCCTTCACCCGCTTCATGACACGCTCGGCATCGATGAGCCCGCTGAGCTGTGTCTTGGGCAAGTCGATCTGGCTCACGTCGCCCGTCACCACCGCCTTGGCGCCGAAGCCGATGCGCGTCAAGAACATCTTCATCTGCTCGGGCGTGGTGTTCTGCGCCTCGTCGAGGATGACGAAAGCGTTGTTCAGCGTGCGGCCACGCATGAAGGCGAGCGGCGCGATTTCCAGCGCGTTGCGCTCGAAAGCTTTCTGCACCTTGTCGAAGCCCATCAGGTCGTAGAGCGCGTCGTACAACGGCCGCAAATACGGATCGACCTTCTCGTTTAGATTGCCCGGCAAGAAGCCGAGCCGCTCGCCTGCTTCGACCGCCGGCCGCGTCAGCACGATGCGCTGCACGCTGCTGCGCTCGAGTGCATCGACGGCACACGCCACCGCCAGATAGGTCTTGCCAGTGCCGGCGGGACCGATGCCGAACGTGATGTCGTGGTTGGCGATGTTTTCGAGGTACAGGCTCTGCGTCGGCGTGCGGGCGCGCAAGT
>JAQGMP010000030.1 GCA_028292285.1 Variovorax sp.
ACGCCTTCCAGCAGCACCACGAACTCGTCGCCGGCATAGCGCGCCGCCATGTCGGTGGTGCGCACGCCGCGCTTGATGCGGCGCGCGAATTCCTTCAGCACCGCATCGCCGCCGGCGTGGCCGTGCGAGTCGTTGATGTGCTTGAAATTGTCGACGTCCAGGTACATCAGGCACAGCAAGGAACGCGAGCGCCGCGACCGCGCCATGGCATCGCACACACGCTCCTCGAACGACCGGCGATTCGGCAGACCGGTGAGCGCGTCTTCGCGGGCCAGCGCGTCGAGCAGCAGTTGCTTGTGCTTGAGTTCGCTGATGTCGTTGGCCAGGCAATACAGGCCGACGACGGCACCCTCCTCGTTCTTGTGCGGCAGGTAGGTCGTCTGCAAGGTCCGCGGGCCGACCAGCAGTTGCGCGGTTTCCTCGAAAGACACCGTCTCGCCTGCGAAGGCCCGCGCCAGCTCGGGCTTGCGCAGTTCATAGAGCGCTTCGCCGAGGGCTTCGCGGATCGGCCGGTCGAGCATCGACTCCGGCGCCATGCCGAGCCAGCTCTGGTAGCGGCCGTTGCAGAAGATGACGCGCTCGTCCAGATCGAGTTCGGTGATCAGCGCCGGAATGTTGTCGGTGATGAGACGCAGCCGGCGCTGCTCGACCTCGAGCGCGAGCACGTTCTGCTTGCTCCCGGTGATGTTCAGGTTGACGCCGACGATGCGCAGCGCGGTGCCGTCGAGGCCGCGCTCGACCACCTTCGCGCGGTTCTGGATCCACAGCCAGTGGCCGTCTTTGTGGCGGACGCGAACCTCGCCTTCGTACATGGGCGTCTGGCCGTTCACGTGCCGCGCGAGCCCGGCGCGCGCGCCTTCGTAGTCGGCCGGGTGGACCATGCTTTGCCAGAGCCCGTCGACCGCTTCGATCTCGCCGACCGCGTAGCCGAACATCGCCCACCACTGCGCGTTGTAGGTCGCCCGGCCGCTGCGCAGGTCCAGATCCCAAAGGCCGATGTCGCCGCCGCTCAGCGCCAGTTCGAGCCGCTCGCCGTTTTTACGCCGCTCTTCTTCGGCGCGCTTTTGCGCCGTGACGTCCATGTGCGTGCCGACCACGCGCAAGGGACTGCCGTCATCGCCGCGCTCCACGGCGACGCAGCGGCTCATGACCCAGACCCATTGCCCGTCGCGATGGCGCATGCGGTGCACGAATTCGCAAAAAGGCGTGATGCCCAGCAGATGCCGCCCGAAGTCGGCCGCGAAGGCGCGCCAGTCTTCCGGATGGACCAGCGCCTTCCAGTCGAGCTTGCCCGGCTGCGCTTCCAGGGCGCTGTAGCCCAGCATCGCGCGCTCACGCGCATTGATCGTCCATTGCCCCGAGGCGACGTCGAGATCCCACAAGCCCAGATCGCCGCCGCGCAGCACGAGGTCGAGCAGCTGGTCGCTCTGCTTCTGGTGGCGGTCGGCTTCCGCGGCAAGGCGGTCGCGCTCCAGTGCCCGCGACTCCGCCTGCTGCGCGCGTGCGCGCAGCGCCAGCAACGACGCGGCCTGCCGCGCCAGCCTGATCAAGGCATCGCGCTGCGCCTCGTCGAGCTGCCGGGGTCGCGTGTCGATGACGCAAACCGTGCCCACCACCGCGCCGGCCGCAGTCACGATCGGCGCGCCAACATAGAAGCGCAGATGGAGATCGCCCGTCACGAGCGGGTTCGCCGCGAAGCGGGCGTCGCGCGTGGCGTCTTCGATCACCAGCAACGCGTTGGAAACTTCAATGGCGTGCGCGCAGAACGAATGCGCCTGCGCCGTGTCGGAGATCGTCAGGCCGCGCGCCGCCGCGTGCCAATGCCGCTGCCGGCCGGGGAACGAGACGAGCGCCACAGGCACGTCGCAGATCTGCGCGGCGAGCGCCGCAATGTCGTCGTAGGCCGCGTCGGCGTCGGGCTCGCGCAGGTCGTCGAGCGCCGCGAGAGGCGCTACAAGACGCGGTTCGTCAACGAGCTGGCTGACCTCGCCGGCTGGGCTGACTTGGCTGACTTGACGATCGGGAAGCAGCATGCATCGACACTTCGAAACGTGGTCGCCCATTTAAACGGGCGCTCGCTGTTTCAAAGCCTCGAACTGCGGGGTTTTTCCGGCCGTGATCCGCCGGACTGCCGGAGTGCGGGACTCCTGCCGGCGATCAGCGCCGCAAAGCCGCCCGCTCTGCGGCAATGGCAGCGCCGTCCGCGCCCAAGTCCCAGAACAAGCCCGCCATCAGCTGCAGCGACTCGCGTGCCACGCTGCCGAGCATGTGCTCGTTCGGCGCGTGCTGCGCACAGGCCGGGTACGAGTGCGGCACCCACAGCGTCGGCAGGCCGAGCACGTCTGCGAAAACATCGTTCGGCAAGGTGCCGCCGAGGTTGGGCAAGAGCGCGGGCGCTTTGCCGGTGCTGCGCTCGATCGATGCCAGCGCCCAGCGCACCCACGGGTTGTCGGGGTCGAGCCGCGTGGCTTCCATCAATTCGCCGCTTTGCGTGACCTCGACATCGGTGTAGCCATGCGCGTCCAGATGGTCGCGCACATGCTTCAGGAAGTTCGTGCTGTCGCTGCCGACCACGTAGCGGATCTGGCAATGCGCGCTGGCGTGGCCGGGAATGGCGTTGACCGGCGCCTCCGGATTGCCGGTCTTGAAGGCCAGCACTTCCAAGGTGTTCCAGCCGAACACGCGCTCGGCCGGCGACAGGCCCGGCTCGCCCCAGTCGGCATCGACATCGGGGTCGCCCGGGCCACCGCCGACCTCGATGGACTTCAGCGCGTCGCGCACGTTGTCGGGCAAGGCCTCCGGCAACAACTTCTCGACAAGGATGCGGCCGCGCTCGTCGACCATCGATGCAATCGCATTCGCCAGCCGGATGCCGGGGTTGCGCAGCAGTCCGCCCCAATTGCCGGAGTGATGGCCGGACGGGCGCAGCGCGACGCGCAGGTCGAAGTTGAGACCGCCGCGCGAGCCGAGGAAAAGCGTGGGCCGGCCTGCCGCCACACGCGGCCCGTCGGAAGCGAGAAAGAGATCGGCTGCCAGCGCCTGCCGATGCAGTTCGCACACCTCGCGCAGACCGGGTGAGCCGGTTTCCTCACCCATCTCCAGCAGCAATTTCAGGTTGTAGCCGAGCTGGCCTTCGCGCGCCGAAAGCACCTGCGCCAACGCGCCTAGGTTGACCGTGTGCTGTCCCTTGTTGTCGGCGGTGCCGCGGCCGTACCAGCGGTCGCCTTCGACGGTCAGTTGCCACGGGTCGAACCCTTGCCGCCATTGCGCCGCATGCCCACGCACCACGTCGCCGTGGCCGTAGCTCAGCACGGTGAAGGGCGCATTCGGTTCGGCGCGCTCGGCGACGAGGAATGGGCTGCCGCCGGCGATCGGGTTGGCGATCGTGCGGCAGACGAACCCGAGCGCTTCGAGGTCCGGCACGATCTGCTCGGCCAGGTAAGCAGCCAGCACCGCATAGCGCGACGGCTCCTGGCTTTCGGTAGGGCACGCCACACGGCGCGCCAGCACCTGCTGGAACCGGCCGTCGTCGAAGTAGTCGGCGGCCATGGAAAGGGCTCGGGTTCGGCTCATGGAATTCCTTTCGAGCCTATTCTGGCAGCGCGATGAAACGCCTGCTGGCCGCTGAAGCGCGCGGCCTCGGGTGATCGCCGGCTAGAACCGCGTGCCGAACGCCGTCGCCAATTCCGCCGGCCGCGTGGCGTTCGCGGCCTGGTCGAGCTTCCACGGCAGGACCCTGGCGGCGCGCATCGGCCGCGCGTAGAAAAAGCCCTGCAGCTCGTCGCAGCCGAGCTTCAACACGATGTCGCGCTGCCCCAGCGTTTCGACGCCTTCGGCCACCACTGTCAGGTTCAGCGCATGGGCGAGCTTGACCACCGCTTCGACCACCGCCCGGGCGTCCGCCTTGGTCTCGAGATCTTTCACGAAGCTGCGGTCGATCTTGAGTTGCCGCGCCGGCAAATCGCGCAGATGGCTCAGGCTCGAATAGCCGGTGCCGAAGTCGTCGATCGACAAATGAACGCCCAGCCGCGAAAGGCCTTCGAAGGTGCGCTGCGTCACTTTCATGTCCTGCATGGCCACCGACTCGGTGATTTCGCACAGCAGCTGCGAGCCCAGCACGCCGTGCTTGCGCAACGCCTCTTCGACCTTGTCGACCAGCGTCGGCTCGCGCAGTTGATTGGCCGACAGGTTGATGGCCACGCGCATGTGCGTGCCCTCCTTGCTCCAGGCGGCGACCTGGCGGCACGCTTCGTTGAGCACCCAGTTGCCGAGCCGCACGATGAGGCCGTAGCGCTCGGCCATGCCGATGAAATTGTCGGGGCCGACGAGTCCGAGCCGCGGATGGTTCCAGCGCACCAGCGCCTCGACGCCGCTCATGCGGTTGCGGCGCCCGTCGATCTTGGGTTGGTAATAGAGCTCGAACTGATTGACTTCCAGCGCCAGCCGCAGGTCGCTTTGCAGCTGCAGCTGGTCGGCCGTGTCGACTGCCATGTGCGGCTCGAAAAACGCGAAGCTCGAACCACCGGCGCGCTTGGCTGCATACATCGCCACGTCGGCATTGGCGATCAGCTTGTCGGGCTCGCCCTGCAGCGGATGCATGACCACGCCGATCGAGCAGGCGATCTGCAAATGCTTGCCCATCATGTCGAACGGCCGCGACAGCGCATAGAGGATGCGGTCGATGATCTGCACGCAGTCTTCTTGCGCCCTCATGCCTTCGAGCAGCAGCAGGAACTCGTCGCCGCCGACGCGGGCGACGGTATCGCCGGGGCGCGACTCCTTGATGAGGCGGTCGGCGGTGAGCTTCAGGATCTGGTCGCCCGCCGCATGGCCGAACGAATCGTTGACCGGTTTGAAGCCATCCAGGTCGACGAAAAGCACGGCCAGCTGTTCCGCCGCGCCGGACCGGTTGACCTGTTCCAGCCGCTGCACGGCATGCCGCAAGCGGTCTTCGAAGAGCAGGCGATTGGGCAACCCGGTCAACGGGTCAGAAAAGGCACGCTTCAGCAGCTCGTCGTTGGCGCTTTGCAAGCGGGCGTTCGATTCGGTCAGCGACTGCGACAGCTGCCGCGCGACGATCTGCAGCCGCGCTTCGAGCAGCGACGCCAGCATCGCGCCGACCAGCAGCAGGCTCGACGCGACGATGACGATGGCCGTCAGCCCGCTGCCGTTGAGTGCATTGGCGCTCAGGCACACCGTGCCGATCGGGAACTGGGCCGCGGCCATGCCGGTGTAGTGCATGCCGCAGATCGCGACACCCATGATGACGGCGGCCAGCAGCTGCATCGGAAGCCGGCGCTCCGCGCGCACTTGCAGCAGCAGCCGGAAGATCAGCAGCGCCACTGCCGAAGCAGCGACGGCGATGACTGCGGACGCCGCGGCGATCCGGTAGTCCCAGACGATGCCCGGCGCGACGCTCAACGCCGCCATGCCGATGTAATGCATGCCGCAAATGCCGCCGCCCATCGCCAGCGATGCGAGCCCGATCGACC
>JAQGMP010000050.1 GCA_028292285.1 Variovorax sp.
CGTCGTCGTTCCCTTTCGCGTCGCAGACGGCCCATGCTCGAAGTCGATCCAACCCTCGTTGAAGCCATCGAGCATGCGCATGCGCGGCGTCGGGTTCGACATGCCTTGTGAGCGGAACAGAGCGTCCCAGGTCGCGCGAGGCACCGGGAGCGCCTGCACGTCGCGCCGCAGCACACGGCCGAAGGTTGCGGCCAGCTCGTCCGGCGTCACGCGGCCCGGGCCTTCGAGCTCGACGATGCGCGTGCCGGTCCATTGATCTTGCAACATCGTCGCCGCGAGGCGGGCGATGTCGATCGTCGCGACCATCGGCACCGGCTTGTCCGAGGGGTGCAAGAAGGTCGAGATGACGCCGAGCCGCTGCGCGCTGTCGACGTCCATCGCGGCGTTCTCCATGAACCACGCGGCGCGCAGGAAGGCGACGGGCATCGGCAACTTCGTGAGCGCCTGCTCCATCAAGCCGAGTTGGCTCAGCAGGTTTTCCTGTGTGGCCTGCGCGCCGATCGTCGACAGGCACACGACGCGCTTCGGTGCAGCCTCTCGCAGCGCGTCGCCCAACGCGACCAGGTAGCCGCGCACTTCGGGAAAGCCGGGCGTCGGGTCGAAGTGCGGCGGCAGCAGCACGAAGACAGCCTCCGCGCCGGTGAATGCGCGCCGCAGGGCGCCGGTATCGTCCATCGATGCCAGCGCCGTCTCGCATCCGCGTTCGACCCATGCGGTTGCCTTGGCTTCGTCGCGCAAGACAGCGCGCACGGCATGCCCCGCGGTGCGCAATTCGATCGCCAGCTTGCTGCCGACTTGACCCGTAATTCCCGTGATGGCGAACATCGATTTCTCCTTTGTGCGCTGCACCGTGCAGCGCGTTGGATGAATTCTGGTGGCGCGTCGACACGATTGCGATAGCATGAAAGGCATTTAATTCATGCTCGGTCGTCATCAATGTCCGGATTCAACTCGCAGTTGGTGGAAGGCCTCGCCGTCATGGCGGCGGTGGTCGACGCCAAGAGCTTCGGCGGCGCCGGCGATGCGCTCGACATGTCGCAGTCGGGCGTCAGCCGGTCGATCGCGCGGCTCGAAGCCCGATTGGGCATCCGGCTTTTCGAGCGCACCACCCGATCGGTGCGGCTGACCGATGAAGGGCGGCGCTACTACGAGCAGGTCATGCCGCTGGTCGCAGCGCTCGACGACGCGACGACGTCGGCGAGCGAAGGCGCCACGGCCATTCGCGGACGGCTGCGGGTCAACGTCGATCCGTTCTTCTCACGGTTGATCCTGGCGCCCCGGCTCGGCGCCTTTCTCGAAAGCCATCCGGCACTCGAACTCGAACTGCTGACACGCGACACGCTGGGGGACATGGTGACGGAGGGCTTCGACGTGGCGATAAGGTTCGGCCATCCGCAGCCTTCGTCGCTGGTCGCGCGCAAGCTGCTCGACACGCATGTTGTGACGGTCGCATCGCCCGCCTATCTGAAGCGTCACGGCCGCCCGCAAGATCCTCGTGAGCTCGACAGCGATCGGCATCGCTGTATCCAGTTTCGCGACCCGTCGACCGGCCGCGCGTTTCCGTGGGAGTTCCATCAGCGCCGCCGCAAAATCGTGGTGCCGACGCGAGGCGCGCTGACGGTCAACGATGCGGGCACGCACCAGAGCGTTTGCATGGCCGGCTACGGCATCGCACAAATGATGGCGCTGCGTGGCGATGAACTGCTGGCGCAAAAGCAATTGGTGGTGCTGTTTCCGGACTGGTCCGACGAGCGCTTTCCGCTGTATGCGTATTACCCGTCGCGCCACCATGTGCCGGCCAAGACCAGAGCACTGATCGACTTCGTGGCGAGCCTCGTTGCTTGAGCAAGTCGGCTGCGATCAAATCAAATTGTTCCGAATCGCATAAACCGTCAATGCCGCATTCGTCGGCAATCCGAGCTTTTCCATCACCCGCGTGCGGTAGACGCTGACCGTCTTCGGGCTCAGCATCAGCTCTTCGGCGATGTCCGACAGGCGTTGGCCCGATGCGATCTTGATGAGCGTCTGCAGTTCACGCTCCGACAGCGCCGTGTGCGCCGCTTCGAGCGCGGGGCGCGCCACCGAATCGGCCAGCATCTGCGCGACTTCGGCGGTGACGTACTTGCGGCCCTGCGCTACGGTGCGCGTGGCGGAGATCAATTCGTCGGGGTCGCCGGCCTTGCTCACGTAGCCCTTGGCGCCGGCGCGCAGGCATCGGATCGCGTACTGATCCGCCGGGAACATCGACACCACCAGCACCTTGATCGGCGAGTCGGTTTCGGTCAGTCCGGTCAGCACTTCCAGGCCGCCGCGACCGGGCATGCTGAGGTCGAGCAAGAGCACATCGCACGGCGTCGATCGCAGCAGTTCACGCAGTTCGGCATAGCCGCCGGCCTCGCCCGTCACCTTAATGTCCACCGCTTCCGAAAGCGTGTCCCGGATACCTCTGCGGACGACGGCATGGTCGTCGCACAACACCACGTGGATCATGTTTCTGCCCGTTCCAGCGGCACCGACAAAATGATCGATGTGCCGACGCCGCCCTGGTTGCTGATGTCGAGCCAGCCGTCGACGGTGCGCGCGCGTTCGCCGAGGCCCTTGAGGCCGAAGGTCTTGGGCTTGTCGAGTTCGGCGCGGGTCAGGCCGCGGCCGTTGTCGGTCACTTCGAGCGTGAGCACGTTCTCGCCGTCGGACAAGTCGATGTGCACTTCACTGCACTCGGCGTGCTTGGCAATGTTGGTCAACGCCTCTTGCGCGGTGCGGTAGGCGACGAGCTTCACGGCATCGGACGCATCGATGGTTTCGTGCGTCGCGGTAAAAGATGTCTTGACGCCGGTGCGCCGCTCGAAGGCGGTGGCCAGCCAGTCGACCGCCGCCACGATGCCCTGGTCGAGGATGGGTGGCCGCAGGTCCTGCACGATGCGCTGGCTGGCGTCGATCGCATGCTGAAGCGTTTCTATCGCGCCGTTCACATGCTCGACGATGGCCGGATCTTTCGACCGGCGGCCGATCCAGGCCAGGTCGAACTTGACCGCCGCCAGCGAGCCGCCGATGTCGTCGTGCACCTCGCGCGCGATCGACTGGCGTTCTTCTTCGAGGCAGGCTTGCAGGTATTCGTTGAGTTCGGACGAGCGGCGCATCGAGCCCGCAAGCTCGGCGTGCGAGTCTTCCTTGACGGTGCGCATCTGGTTGGCGCCGAGCGCGCGCACGATGGCGCGCGGCAAATCTGCCAACGCGCTCTTGCGGATGAAATCGCTGACGCCGCGGCGGATCGCATCGATGGCGTCGGCCTCGCTGGCCGAATCGGACAGCACGATAAAGGGGGGTTGAACGCCCGGCGAGCCCAGCACGATGTCCCAGGCGTCCATTGCGGTGAAGCCGTTGCCGTGGTAGGCCGAAACAACGACATCGCAGGTTTGCTGCCCGAGCCGATCGCCCAGCTCCGCGAGCGTTTCGATGCGTTCGATGGCGTGGTCCGAACCGTTCAGTTCGAGAGCCGAGCGGGCCTTCTCATGATCTCCCACGGACGGCTCGATATGGAGGATTCGCAGCCGGCGCGGGGGATGGACGGTTAACATTTGTGACGAATGATAGTCAGCCTGCGTCGCAGAGTGTCGGCAACAGGCTGACTATCGTTCGCCGATGACCCCACCAAGGGGCCATCCGTGGCGTCGATGCTGCGTCGGATCAACCCGGCAGCAGCACCTTGTCGACCACGTGGATCACGCCGTTCGACTGGTACACGTTGGCGATCGTCACCATCGCGGTGCCGCCCTTGGCATCGGTGATCATGACGTTGCCGCCGCTCATCGTCGCAACCAGCGTGCCGCCGCTGGCGGTTTTCAGCATCGCCTTGCCGCCGCCGGCGGTGATGGCGCTCATCAGCGCGGCAGCGTCCATGCGGCCCGGCACCACGTGGTACGTCAGCACCTTGGTCAGCGTCGGCTTGTTTTCGGGCTTGAGCAGCGTGTCGACCGTGCCGGCCGGCAGTGCGGCAAAGGCGGCATTGGTCGGTGCGAACACGGTGAACGGGCCGGGGCTCTTGAGCGTGTCGACCAGGCCCGCGGCCTTGACGGCGGCGACCAGCGTGGTGTGGTCCTTGGAGTTGACGGCGTTGTCGACGATGTCCTTGTTGGCGTACATCGGCGCACCGCCGACCATCGGGTTGGCCGCCATGCCGCTGCCCGAGGACATGCTTCCGCCGCTGCTGCTGCTGTTCATGCCCATGCCGCCCGCGCAAGCGCTGAGCAAGACCGAGACGCCGACTGCAATCATGAGTTTTTTCATTGGAGGCTCCAGAAGAAGTAGATGGTTTGAAAAAGCTCTGTGGAAACCGCCAACAGCTCGGGGGCGCCAGGCGCTTGTGAGTGATACGGAGG
>JAQGMP010000067.1 GCA_028292285.1 Variovorax sp.
GTCGAGATCGACTTCCTCGAAGGACGCATCACGACGAGCCTGATCACGCCGTACCCGCCGGGTATTCCGCTGCTGATTCCCGGCGAAGTCTTTAACAAGAAGATCGTCGACTACCTGCGTTTCGCCCGCGAGTTCAACACCGAGTGCCCGGGCTTCGAGACCGACATCCACGGGCTGGTGGCGCGCGTCGACGAGACGGGCAAGAAGCGCTATTACGCGGATTGCGTCGCGGCGCCTGTCGGCGCAATGACTGCTGCTGTAACCGCGGCCACTGCGGCCACCGCGACTGCGGACTGAGCAAGCGCTCGACGACCGCTCTGCGCTTCAGCCGAAGCGCAGGGCGATCACGCCGCACACCACGACCACGGTGCCGATGGCGCGCTGCCAGCCGAAGGGCTCGCGCAGCAGCAGCGTGCCGATGACGGCCGCGAACAGCACCGAAGTTTCACGCAGCGCCGCGACCAGCGCGACAGGTGCACGCGTCATCGCCCACAACGCGATGGCATAACTGCCGAGCGACGCCAGCGTGCCGACCGAAGCCAGCTTCCATCGGCCGGCCATGTAGCGCAGCGCCGCGCCGCGTTGCGCAGCGGGGCGCTGCCACAAGACCAGCAGCAGGTACGGAATGCCATCGAACAGAAACAGCGCCGCCACGTAGGCCAGCGCGTCGCCCGACGTGCGCACGCCGATGCCGTCGACCACGGTATAGAGCGCGATGACGGCCGCGTTGCACAACGCAAAGGTCAGCGCCTTGCGTCGCTGCGTTTCGTCGCCCGCATGCAATGCCGAGCGCGACAGCCCGAGCGTGAGCACGCCCGCGCACACGACGGCGACGCCGATCCACGCCGCCACCGACAAGCGCTCGCCGATGAAGGTGAAGCTGCCGAGCGCGACCAGCAACGGCGCACTGCCACGCATTACGGGATACGTCAGGCCGAGATCGCCATGCCGGTACGCGCCGGCCAGCGCGATGTAGTAGCCGAGATGGATGGCGGTCGAGGTCAGGATGTACGGCCAGGACGCGGCACTCGGCAACCCGACGCAGAGCAGTACCGGCAAGGCGACGAAAAAGCCGAGGCTATGGATGAGCGCGGTGTCGAGCTGCTTGTCGCGGCCCGACTTGATGAGCGCATTCCAGCCGGCGTGCAGCAGCGCGCCGAAGAGCACGGCGAGCACGATCGGCGCGGTCATGCCCGCAGCGAGCACTGGCGCGACCGCGCTCAATGCACCATGCAGCGGCTTGCGCGTGCGAGGTAGTGCGCCAGCGGCGGCGTGACCAGATCGGCCGACTTGGCCTGGTCATCCCACAGCCGCAATTGCACCGCTTCAGGCGCGTTCTCTTGCGCGATGAATTGACCCGCTTGCTCGGCCGAAAAGATACCGCCCTGCAATTCGAGACTGCGCTTGGAGTCCGCCGAGAGACCGGCCCAATAGTCGGGCCGCGTCGCACACAGGTAGCGCTTGGCATCGACATGCCACTTGATCGCACTCAACACGCGTTCGCTGAATACGCCGCGAAGAAAGGGCAGGGCGAAGTACTGGTGCACGTCGTCGACGCCACGCAGGCTGGGCGTCTCGCCTTGGTCGGCGAGCAAGTGGCCGAGGTCGTGCAGCAGCGCTGCAGTGACGAGCTCGTCGTCGGCCCCGGCTTGCTCGGCAAGGTAGGCGCTCTGCAGCGCATGTTCGAGTTGCGTGACTGGCTCGCCGCTGTATTGCGCGGCGCCGTGACGGGCGAACAGAGCCTCGATGTCTTGTAGCGTCAGCGCCATGTTCAGGCTTCCGCGGTGGCAACCGGCTTCGCAGCCTGACCGGAGGCGAGCGCAGCGGCTTTCAGTGCCGCCGCCTGCTTGGCCTCGTAGTTGCGAAGCGTTCGATCGCGGCTGTTCATCACGTGCTGGTACATCGCCTGGCCCGCCGCTTCGGGCTCGCCGCCCGCAATGGCCTTGACGATGGCGCGATGCTCCCTGGAGTAGACGGTCATCGATTCATTCGTGAGGTTCTGACGGCGAAACAGCGAGAGCTCGTTGACCAGTTTGCGGTAGGTGGCGGTGAGCTTGGCATTGCCCGCCAGTTGCAGCAAGCGGTCATGGAACTTGAGATTGAAGCGGTGGTAGTCGTGCGCGTTGTCGCCTTTGACCGCCTGGTCCATGGCGTCGGTCAACTGGCGCAGCTCGCGGACTTCGGCGGTGCCGATGCCTTGCGCGAGCTTGCGTCCGACGTGGAGGTCGAGCACTGCGCGCAATTCGAAAATTTCAAGCGCCTCTTCGATCGGCACGTCGCGCACGAACACGCCGCGGTTCTTTTCGGTGCGGACCAATCCTGCTTCTTCGAGCATGCGAAAGGCTTCGCGCACGGGTCCGCGCGACACGCCGAGCTGGTCGGCCAAGGTGGCCTCGGTGAGTTTGGCGCCGGACGACAAGTCGCCGTCCAGAATCATGCGTTCGATTTCGACCTGCACCAGATTCGCCAGGGAATTGCCCTGAAGCTGTGCGATCGCGGGACTGCTGGAAATCTTCTTGGCCATGGTGAATCGTAGGCCACTCATTGGAGATTGTCTACAATTTACAAACGACAATAAACGAAGTTTGCGGGTGGGCCCCGATTTTGCTTTGTCTCCGTGTCACGAATATGTCGTGTCGGTCCGGCAGAGTCCACTTTTCGATTTCCTTAGATCCAGGAGCCCCCCAAATGAAGTTCGCGAAGTCCCTGATGGTTGGCCTGCTCGGTCTGGCTTGTGCCGCCGGCGCGTGGGCACAAAAAACCCAACTCACCGTTTACACCGCACTCGAAACGGATCAGTTGAAGGCTTATCAAGAGGCCTTCAACAAGGTCGAGCCCAACATCGAAATCAAGTGGGTGCGCGACTCGACCGGCGTCATTACCGCCAAGCTGCTCGCTGAAAAAGCCAACCCGCAAGCCGACGCCATCTGGGGCGTGGCGGCCACGAGCCTGGCGCTGTTCAAGCGCGACGGCATGCTCGAACCCTACGCGCCGCTCAATCTCGACGCGATCATGTCGCAATACCGTGACAAGGCGTCCCCACCGGCGTGGTGGGGCATGGACGTGTTCGGTGCGGTGGTCTGCTTCAACACCGTCGAAGCCAAGAAGAAGAACTTGCCGATCCCGACCACCTGGAAAGATCTGACCAACCCGATCTACAAGGGCCAGGTCGTGATGCCCAACCCGGCCTCTTCGGGCACCGGCTACCTCGACGTCGTGTCGTGGTTGCAGATGTGGGGCGACGATGGCGGCAAGGGCGGCGGCTGGAAGTTCATGGACGCGCTGCACGAGAACATCGGCCAGTACACGCACTCGGGCTCCAAGCCTTGCACGATGGCCTCGGCCGGTGAATATGTGGCGGGCATCTCGTTCGAATACCGCGCGCACATCAACAAGACCAAGGGCGCTCCGATCGATCTGGTGTTCCCGAAAGAAGGCCTGGGCTGGGACCTCGAAGGCTTCGCGATCTACAAGGGAACCAAGAAGTTGGAAGCCACCAAGAAGCTTGCCGACTGGGCCTCGTCGAAGGACGCCATGATCTTGTACGGCAAGAATTTCGCGATCACCGCGCAGCCCGGCGTGGCGCCCAAGCTGGCGAACATTCCGGCCGACTACGAGTCGCGCTTGATCAAGCTGGACTTCGACAAGGCGGCCGTCGGACGCGCCGCGACGCTGGTCGAGTGGTCGAAGCGTTACGACGCCAAGAGCGAGCCGAAGCCCAAGTAAGCAGCAACAGACGATCGACATGGCCAGCACGGCAGAGAGCGCCTACCTCCAGTTGAAGGGCATCCGCAAGAGCTTCGGCACCTTCAATGCGCTGGACAACATCGACCTGTCGATCAAACAGGGCGAGTTCGTCTGCTTTCTCGGGCCGTCGGGCTGCGGCAAGACCACCTTGCTGCGCATCATCGCGGGGCTCGAGACGCAGACGGCCGGCAGCATCGTGCAGGCCGGGCGCGACATCTCCGTGTTGCCGCCGGCGGGGCGCGACTACGGGATCATGTTCCAGTCGTATGCACTTTTCCCGAACCTGACGGTGGCGCAGAACGTCGGCTACGGGCTGGTCAATCGCAAGCAGAGCAAGGCGCAGATCGCACCGCGTGTCGAAGAGCTGCTCGCGCTGGTCGGCTTGCCGGGCAGCGGCGGCAAGTACCCGGCGCAGATGTCGGGCGGCCAGCAGCAGCGCATTGCGCTGGCGCGGGCGCTGGCGACCTCGCCCGGCCTGTTGCTGCTCGACGAGCCGTTGTCGGCGCTCGACGCGATCGTGCGCGTCCATCTGCGCAACGAGATCCGCTCGCTGCAGCGCGA
>JAQGMP010000077.1 GCA_028292285.1 Variovorax sp.
CTTCCATCTCCTTGACCTCGGAGCCGGGGAAGGCCGAGCCGATGGTCTTCTTGATGACTTCGGCCGTCGGCTCGCCGATCAGCATGCCGTAGTTGCGGCGAATGTAATTGATGATGGCCTCGTCGAAACGGTCGCCGCCGACGCGGACGCTGCCTTTATAGACCATGCCGCCGAGCGAAATGACGCCGACTTCGGTGGTGCCGCCGCCGATGTCGACGACCATCGAGCCCGATGCTTCCGACACCGGAAGGCCAGCGCCGATCGCCGCGGCCATCGGCTCCTCGATCAGATAGACCGAGGTGGCGCCGGCCGCTTCGGCCGCGTCCTTGATGGCGCGGCGCTCGACCTGGGTCGAGCCGCAAGGCACGCAGATGATGATGCGCGGGCTCGGTGTGAACAGCGTGCGCGGGTGCACCATCTTGATGAACTGCTTGATCATCTGTTCGGTGATCACGAAGTCTGCGATGACGCCGTCTTTCATCGGGCGAATCGCCTCGATGTTGCCGGGCACCTTGCCGAGCATGGCCTTGGCCTCTCGGCCGACCGCCTGAATCACCTTCTTGCCGTGCGGGCCGCCTTCGTGGCGGATGGCAACGACTGAAGGCTCGTCGAGCACGATGCCCTTGCCGCGCGCAAAGATCAGGGTGTTGGCGGTGCCGAGGTCAATCGCGAGGTCGGTAGAAAAATACCGACGAAAAGTACCAAACATGGAGGGGTCCTCTGCGGGCACGGCATGCGCTTCGGCATGGCATCGCCCTTGTTTTGACAGGTGAAATTGAGTGTTTTTGCGGCAAAAGCCGGCGCGTTCGCGGGGGTTGCGGCAAAGGCGGGATAATAACCGAATCCCCTGTCTTTCTCATGTTTGCACGCCCTGCAAGGGTGCAATGCCACCGGTGCTTTCACCGGGCCAAGCCATTCTCCGATGTCACTTTCCGCTTCCGATATTGCGCGCATCGCGTCCCTGGCGCGCCTCCAACTCGCTCCCGACGAGAGCGAGCGCCTGCAAGGCCAGATCAACGGTTTCTTCGAATTGGTCGAGCGCATGCGCGCCGTCGACACCACCGGCGTCGAGCCGTTGGCACATCCGGTCGCGGCCATCGAAGACATCACGCTGCGCCTGCGCGACGACGTGGTGAGCGAACCGAACAACCGCGAAGCCAACCAGCGAAGTGCGCCGGCTGTCGAGGCAGGCCTGTTCCTGGTGCCGAAGGTGATCGAATGAGCGGCACGCAAATCCACGAAAAGAGCGTGGCGGAACTGGCGCGCGCATTGGCTTCCCGCGAAGTGTCGGCGGTAGAGACGGCACAGCATTTTCTCGGCCGCATGAAGTCGCACGAAGCGCTCGGGGCGTTCGTCGCAGTCGATGCCGACGTCACTCTGGCCCAAGCCCGCGCCGCCGATGCGGCGATCGCGGCCGGCAACGCGCCCGCCCTCGCCGGTGTGCCGATCGCGCACAAGGACATCTTCGCGACGCTCGAGTTTCCGACGACTGCCGGCTCGCGCATCCTGGCCGGCTACCGCTCGCCTTTCGACGCGACCGTGGTGCGCAAGCTGGCCGAAGCCGGCGCCGTGACGCTCGGCAAGCTCAGCTGCGACGAGTTCGCGATGGGCTCGGCCAACGAGAACGTTGCCGTCCCCGCTGTCGGCCACGACAAGGCGGTGCCGGTGCAGAACCCGTGGGACCGCGCGCGCATTCCGGGTGGCTCGTCCGGCGGCAGCGCCGCGGCCGTGGCGGCACGTCTGGCACCGGCCGCGACGGGCACCGACACCGGCGGCTCGATTCGTCAGCCCGCATCGTTTTGCGGCGTGACCGGCATCAAGCCGACCTATGGCCGCGCCTCGCGCTACGGCATGGTGGCCTTTGCATCGAGCCTGGACCAGGCCGGCCCGATGGCGCGCTCTGCCGAAGACTGCGCGCTGCTGTTGTCGGCGATGTGCGGACCGGACCTCGACCGCGATTCGACCTCGATCGACCGACCGGTTGAAAACTACTCGCGCTCGCTCGGCGCCTCGCTCGAAGGCTTGCGCATCGGCGTACCCAAAGAGTTCCTCGGCGATGGCGTGGCACCCGGCGTGCGCGCGGCAGTCGATGCCGCACTCGCCGAATACGAAAAACTCGGCGCCCGCCGCGTCGAAGTGAGCTTGCCCCGCACCGAGCTGTCGATCCCGGTCTATTACATCCTGGCTGCGGCCGAAGCATCGAGCAACCTGAGCCGCTTCGACGGCGTCAAGTTCGGCCATCGCGCCAAGCAGTACAAAGACCTGGCCGACATGTACGGCAAGACGCGCGAAGAAGGCTTCGGCGACGAGGTCAAGCGCCGCATCATGATCGGCACCTACGTGCTGAGCCATGGCTACTACGACGCCTACTACCTGCAGGCGCAAAAGGTGCGCCGCATGATCGCCGACGATTTCCAGCAAGCCTTCGCACAATGCGACGTCATCGCCGGCCCGGTGGCGCCCACGGTGGCGTGGAAGCTCGGCGAGCACGGCAACGACCCTGTCGCCGACTACCTGGCCGACATCTTCACCCTGCCCGCCTCGCTCGCTGGCCTGCCGGGCATGAGCCTGCCGGCCGGCTTCGATGGGTACATGCCCGTCGGGCTGCAGTTGATCGGCAACTACTTCGGCGAAGCGAAGCTGCTGAACGCGGCACACCGATTCCAGCAAGCGACCGATTGGCACATGCGTACGCCGGAGGGCTTCTGACATGAGCGAGACCGTGAACACATTCGAAGCACAACAACACGGCCGCCCGACCGGCCCGCGGGTGCGCGGCTTTGAAGTCATCATCGGCTTCGAGACGCATGCGCAGTTGTCGACGGCCAGCAAGATCTTCAGCCGCGCCTCGACCGCTTTCGGTGCCGAGCCCAACACGCAGGCCTGCGCAGTCGACCTGGCAT
>JAQGMP010000121.1 GCA_028292285.1 Variovorax sp.
GCGGCGCCAACACCAGCACCGCCTTCTCCGGCGCCATCAGCGGCAGCGGCTCTCTGGTGAAGACCGGCACCGGCGTCTTCGCCCTCTCGGGCGCCAACACCTACACCGGTGCCACCACCGTCGCCCAGGGCACCCTGTCGGCCACCGCGGCCAATGCCCTGAGCGCCGCCTCGGCCCACACCGTCGCGGCCGGCGCCACTCTGGCACTCAACGGCAACAGCCAGAGCGTCGCCTCGCTGGCGAACTCGGGCATCGTCTCCCTCGTGGGCAGCACCCCCGGCACCACCCTGACCGTCAACGGCGCCTACGTCGGCAACGGCGGCACCCTCGCACTGGGCACCCTGCTGGGCGCCGGCGGCACCTCCGACCGCCTGGTGCTCAACGGCCCCGGCGCCAGCGCCTCGGGCTCCACCAACGTCGCCATCACCAACTTCGGCGGCCTCGGCGCATTGACCACCGGCAACGGCATCGAAGTCGTCACCGCCCAGGGCGGCGCCACCAGCACGAAGACCGCCTTCGCACTGGCCGGCGGCCACGTCGATGCCGGCGCCTTCGAGTACCGGCTGTACGCCGCCGACGCGGCCGGCAACGGCAGCAGCTTCTTCCTGCGCACCCAGGACGGCACCACGCCCGTCACCCCGGTCACCCCCGTGACGCCAGTGACCCCCGTCACCCCGACCGCCCCCACCTTGCCGAACGTGCCCAGCTACCGCGCCGAAGTGCCGGTGTACTCGGCGATGGCCAACGTGCTGCGCCAGGACGACCTGGCCATGCTGGGCAACCTGCACCGCCGCCTGGGCGACGAAGCCAATGTCGCGACGGCGCCAGCCAGTGGCGCCAGCGGCGACACCGGCTGGGGCAGCGGCAACCGCCGCGCCTGGGGCCGCGTCTTCGGCGGCACCACCACCCTCACGCAGAGCGGCACCGTGGGCACCGAGACCCGCGCCAGCACCACCGGCTTCCAGACCGGCGTGGACCTGTTCGCCAACGACCGCTGGAACGCCGGCGTCTACATCGGCGCACTGCGCACCGATGCCGACGTCAACGGCGCCTTCGGCCTCGGCGGCCTGACCGGCTATGCCGGCAGCTTCCGCGCCGACAGCCAGTACTTGGCCGGCTATGCGACCTACGCCATCCCGCAAGGCCTGTACGCCGACTTCGTGCTGCAGTACGGCCGCCAGGACGTGACCGCCGACGCCCTCTTCAAGCCCAGCGCCAAGACCAAGGGCGACAGCCTGCTGGCCTCGGCCGAAGTCGGCCAGCGCTTTGCGATCGGCAACGGCTGGGCGATCGAGCCGCAGGCCCAGCTGGTCTACCACCGCCTGAACCTGGACAACACCGGCATCACCGGCTTCACCAACGTGCAGCAGGATCCGGACAGCCAGATCCTCGGGCGCATCGGGGTGCGCTTTGCCGGCGACATGATGACCTCGATGGGGCGTTTCCAGCCGTACGCACGGGTGAACCTGTGGCACGGCTTCGGCGGCACCGACACGGCGACCTTCGCCGGCCCGGCGGGCGCCACCACCATTTCCAGCCGCATCGGCTACACCTCGACCGAACTGGCGCTGGGCGCGACCTTGTCGGTGACCAAGTCGGTGAGCCTGTACGGCGAAGTGGGCAAGCTGTTCCATTCCGGCGGCAGCGATGCCCGGGTGAAGACTTCGGTGGAGGGGTCGCTGGGGGTGAAGTTCGCGTTCTGATCAGCCGCAGACTCGAATTCCTGAAGCCGCAAGCATGCAGAGGACGCCCGCCGCGCGGATACGCAGAGCGGCGTGTTCTGGCAGTTTGGACATCAGCGGCGGCAGCCCAAGCTTCGGCCTCGGGTCGCAAGCCGATGCGTCTCTTGCCGGCCGTCGCCAAGGGCAGTCGGATGACATCCCAACGGCGTCGTTGGGATCATCGAGCCCGTCATCGGGCTTTGTAGTCTCGGCGATCACTACCGGACAACCCATGAATTCCACGGCACTCGCACGGCCCCCATCCAAACTGTTCTTGCTCGGCGAAGGCCGCGCTCTTTGGGAGGCGGGCGCGACACTGGCGCTGTGGCCCCTGCTTCAGCTGTCCCCCACGGGCGACGGACATGCCGTGCTGGTCGTGCCGGGTCTGGGCGCTGCGGACGGCTCCACCAAGCTGCTTCGAAGCTTTCTTGAAGGCCGCGGCTATGCTGTGCATGGGTGGGGCATGGGCGCCAACCTCGGTCCGCGGCCCGGTGTTGAAAAAGGCCTCGACGACCTGCTGACGACGTTGAGCGCATCCGGTCCCGTGAGCGTCATCGGCTGGAGCCTGGGTGGCGTGTTCGCCCGGATGCTCGCTGCGCGACAGCCCGAATCCGTGCGGAGCGTGATCACGCTAGGAACCCCCTTCAAAGGCAGTCCCCGCGCGACAAACGCCACGAAGGCCTACGAGCTTCTGAGCGGCCGGTCTGCAACCGACACCCGGCGGATGGGCGCGGTACGCCGGACTCCACCAGTTCCGACGACCTCCATCTTCAGCCGCAGCGATGGCATCGTGTCATGGCGCAGCAGTCTCGAAGTGGTGACCTCGTCGTCGGAGAACATCGAGGTCGACGCCAGCCATATGGGATTGGGTACACACCCTTCCGTGTACTTCGCGATCGCGGATCGGCTTGCTCGGCCGCTGGGCCAATGGACCAAATTCGAGGCCCCGTCTTTATTGCGTCCGTTCTATCCAGACCCTGCGCGCAGGTGATGCAGCGCCCGACGCACGTTTGACGGCGACCGTGGTTTGGTGCTCCCTCATGGCGTCCCACGAATCGCGAAGGGCCGCAGCCACACGTAGGTAGCTTCAATCGCCCGTATTTTCAGTTGGCCGTTCAACCCGTTTCTCGTGGCGTCTCCTGGCAGTTCGCTGCTCGCTGGAAGGGTGGCTCCGGCACCCGTGCGCTGCGGGTGCCGGCGGACATCGACGCCGCCGTTATCTTGCCGCAAGCATCTGTTGCAGGGGTACGTTCGTTGACCTGAATCGCCTTGGGACCGACTCAACGCTTGCGCCTGCCGCGTGGTGCTTTCGGGTATTTTCGTGCGTCTGGTATGGCTCTGGCGCGGAACGTTCGCTAGGCAAGAAGACTGGATGCGCCGTCATTGACGCATTGCTTTCGTTAGTTCGCATGACGACGCGTCGTGCGTGTGCCGGCCTACAGCGTCAACACACGACCATGCACAAGATTCTTCACCCCCGGACACCCGGAATGCGACTCTCGCACCCGTTGTCTCTCCCGGGTGATAGCCAACGACATGCCTACAGTGAAAATTCTTCCTGCCCGACCGCGCGCGCCGCGTCCTGAACAACGGCTTCCGGCCCTGACGGCAGCAAGGAACGCCAAGATGGCGCGCTCGGCACATGCGTATGTTCGGGGCAATACAGCGCGCTTCTACGAATGGCTCGACTCGGTCGAGCGGGTGGCATTGCCGGAGGGGCCGCCCATCTGGATCTGCGGCGACTGCCACATCGGCAACCTCGGCCCGGTGGCCGACGTCCATGGCGGGCTCGCCATCGAAATTCGCGACTTCGACCAGACAGTCGTCGGCAATCCGGTGCACGATCTCGTCCGCCTCGGCTTGTCCCTCGCCTCGGCCGCGCGCGGCTCGGACCTGCCCGGCGTCGTGACCGCGCGAATGATCGAGCAGCTGAGTCTGGGCTACACCGACGCCTTCGCCCCGAACAAAGTGTCCCGGCCTTTGTTAAAGCCGCTGACCGTGGCGCGGGCCATGCGCAATGCCAGACGGCGCACCTGGCATCACCTGGCCCAGGAGCGCGTGGAAGGCGCGACGCGTGCAATCCCATTGGGCAAGCGGTTTTGGCCAGTGTCGGATGCAGAGCGCGCGGGCCTGCAACGGTTCGTGCAGAGCGACGAAGTGCGGCACCTGGTCACGCAATTGGGCCATCGCGACGATGCCGCCGAAGTCCGCATGCTCGATGTGGCGTATTGGATGAAGGGCTGCAGCTCGCTGGGGCGGCTGCGTTACGCCGTGTTGATGGACATTGGACGCGGCGTCGCCAAAGGCAGGGACTTTTGCCTGCTGGATATCAAAGAGGCCATCACCGCCGTCGCGCCGCATGACCGTGAGGAGGGCCTGATGCCTGACGACAATGCAGAGCGCGTTGTCGAGGGCGCCAAGGCCATGTCTCCTTTTCTGGGCAGCCGGATGCATGCTGGCCGGGTGCTGCGGCGATCGGTGTTCGTGCGTGAGTTGCTGCCACAGGACCTGAAACTGGAGTTCGAGCAGCTGAACGTCGAAGAAGCTACGACCGCCGCCTACTATCTTGCGCGGGTCCTCGGCGCATCGCACGCGCGGCAGATGGACGCGGCCACGCGAAAGGCCTGGCGCAAGGATCTGTTGTCGAGCCACTCGAAGGTAATCGACGCGCCACCGTGGCTGTGGACCAGCGTGGTCGATCTCGTGGCGTCGCACGAGAAGGGCTACCTCGACCATTGCAGGCGATATGCGCTGACGCCGGTCGAGGCACCCAGCAAGTCCTGAAGCGCCTGCCGCGCAGGCGCTCCTTGAACGTTACGCGTCAGCTGCGCTCACGTGCCGCGTTGCGCAGATCACGAATCTGATCATGATTGCGCTGGGCCCCTTCCGCCTGTTTCTGGACGACCGCGCGAACGTCTGAAGGCAGGCTTTGCTTGAGTGCCTTCCTGTACCGCGCGATCCCGGAGTCCTCGCCGCGCTCGCACGATTCGAGGATCGACAATTCGCTGTCTGCGCCCATGCTCCCCTTGACCTGTACCCAACCGCGATGCATCGCGCCGGCCGTGGTCCCACCCGAGGCAGGCTCACCCCCGTAGGCCCGGATCAGCGAGATGAGTTCCTCACCCGCCTGGCGGCAACCCTCGGCGCGGCTCGCAAAGAGCTGCTTCGCGCTCGCGGTTTCAACCTGCTCTGCACAGGTGCGAAAACCATACTCGCCGTCACGTGCGTTTTCGAGCAGATCGTTGAGCACATCGACCACGTCGTCGTTGGACAAATCCCCATGATTGACGATGTCACTGCCGTTGGCCTGCTTGCCGTAGTAGGTGTCGTCTGCACGATCCCACGCAGCCTGCACGGCGGGCCGCGCTGACGGCCAGTCGAGGCTCGACTTGCCACCGCGCGTCGCCCACTCATCTGCCATTGCCGGCTCGACGGCATCGAAGTCGGCGCCGCGTTGCGCCCTGCCAGACCAGCCCATTTCGTAGGCGGGACCGTAGTCGTCATAACTGCGGCCGGCCGTGTAGTAGCTCTCCTTTTCGTAGTTCTCGCGCCAGTACGCATCTTCTTGCGTCGGATTGACGCCCTCAGCGACGGCCTTGCCG
Organism: Variovorax sp.; assembly: GCA_028292285.1. Lineage (GTDB taxonomy): Bacteria > Pseudomonadota > Gammaproteobacteria > Burkholderiales > Burkholderiaceae_C > Variovorax. The sequence goes on from JAQGMP010000121.1 coordinate 5,324, forward strand.
CCCAGACCACCCACGACGGCACCTGCCACCAAGCCGACCACCGTGCCGACAGGGCCGGCGAGCGAGCCGGCTGCAGCACCTGCCAGCGCACCGCCGGTGGCGCCGACGCCCGTGCCGACCGGGTGAGCGCCTGGCGCCCCGGTGATGGGATCGCGATTGGGTTCGCCTGCGCCGATTTGGCCATTGTCCGTAGTCATGTCGTCTCCTTCAGGGCCTGCGCCGCAGGCCGGGTTGGACCCCTTCGGTTGAAGAGGCAGGAGATCAATCTGCATGGGAAGGGGACCGGTCGGTGTCATCGGATTCATACCGATCTCGTAGGCCCGCCGATGCAAATTGCACTGGTTGCCGAAGATGCGCCGTTCAAGCAGCAAAAAGCCGCGCGCATCGCTCGCGGCCTTTTGCTTTGCCTGAGCTGCCTCGGGCGGCGAGCGCTACCTTCGAGGGATCGTTTTCCCACGCGTACTGCCGCGGTGAGCCGATTGCATTGATGAACTTCGCGACCGCAGGATCGAAGCGGCCAGCAAGCCCAGCAACCGCCAGCAGAAGACCCCCCGCGGTCGGACCGAGAGCGACAACGCCAGCGACGTTTCCCTCCTTTGCTCGGCACGCGGCGCCGGAGCGCGGGTACCCGGCCGCGAGTGAGTGGCGGAATTGTTTGCCAGAATCAACCCATGATCAAAATTGCACTCGTCGACGACCATCCGGCCGTGCGGCTTGGTTTGTGCGAACTTTTTTCCCAGGCGTCGGGCTTCCATGTCGTGGCCGAGGCCGGCAGCGGGCGCGAGGCGGTCGAACTGGCTCGTAAAGTAGACATCGATGTGTTGGTGCTGGACGTGGCCATGCCGGGTCGGACAGGCCTTGACGTCATCCCGTCTCTTCGCGCGATTGCGCCTGACATGGCAGTGCTGGTCTTCAGCGGGCATCGGGACGCACTGTTTGCGATTGGTTCGATTCGCCAGGGGGCCACGGGCTACATCAGCAAAGACTGCGAGCCGATGCAACTGCTGGACGCTGTTCGGGCGGTTGCGGATGGTCGCCCCTACATGACCCCGGAGGTGAGGGAAATTCTGGCGGGCAGCGTCGTCGCGACTTGCGATGCGACCAATCAGAGTGCACCTCACCTGCTGCTCAGCGCACGCGAGATTCAGATCTTCGTCCGGCTGGCCAAGGGACAGTGCAACGCTGACATCGGGCAGTCGCTTTCGTTGTCGCCAAAGACGATCAGCAGGCATCGGACCAGGCTGATGCGAAAGATGAAGATGTCCACCAACAGCCAGCTGACAAGCTACGCGGTGAGGATCGGAATCCTGGGCTGACGGCGATTTTGCTGGTGGGACCGCCGTGGTGCATGCAACGTCCCGCGCATCGACAGCCTGGTCAGGTCGCCATCTTTCATGGTGAGGTCCCCATCGGGATCCGCGGCTTCGATCAGAGCGTGGTTTGCAGCCGCCGCGGGGAGCAATAACGCTACGTTACGCTGCTCTGCGTCGGCTCGGCCTGGCTGCCTTCTGGGCGACGGGCTGGGCTTTTGGCCGCGGCGCCGACTTGTTGCTCAAGCTGCGCTGCAACAATTCCGTCAAGTCGACCACGTTGGTGCTGTTCGGCGCAAGGGCTGAAGATGCATCGACCTTTTCCACCTGCTCGACGTGACCGGCCAGAGCCTTCGACTCAACCAGTTTCATTACCTCGGCCTGGAAGGAATCGCGGAACTGGTCCGCGCTCCATGTCGCACTCATCTCGTCGATCAGTTGCTGCGCCATGGCCATCTCTGCTGGCTTGATGCCCGCTGCCTCGGCGCCTTGCGGCGGCAGCTGCAGCGCTTCCCACGAGCGGATCTCGCCACCCCAGCGCAACAGGTTGAGCACCAGGGCCGGGCCGCACGGCATCAGTATCGCGAGGTGCTGCTTGTTGGCGATCACGACCTTGGCCACGCCCACCTTGCGACTGGCCGCCAGTGCTTCGCGCAGCAGGGCATAGACCTTCGCACCGCGATTGACCGGCGCGGTGTAATAGGGCTTCTCGAGATAAACAAACGGGATGTCATCGATCGGCACGAACGCTTCGATCTCGATGGTCTGCGTGGTCTTCGGATAGGCCTTCTCGATCTCTTCGGGCGACAGCAGCACGAAGCGCCCGTCCTCCCACTCGATCCCCTTGACGATGTCGGCCATGGTGACTTCCTTGCCGCTCTTCTTGTTGATGCGCTTGTAGCCGACCGGGTCCATCGAGCGCCTGTCGAGCATCTTGAAACTCAGATCGCTTTCGTCCGTGGCCGAGTACAGCGCGATCGGTACATGGACCAGCCCGAAACTGATCGCGCCCTTCCAGAGCGACCGGGTCGAGGTCGGTGCCTTGCCGGCGTTGGGATCGCGTTTCGGTGGCGGCGGTGTGGCCGCGGTCTTCTTTGTCGCCATTGCGATTCCTCTCAGGTGTTTGGCGCCCCACGTTGAAGCCTGGCGCCTGCATGGGCCGGAGCGGCCTTTGCCTCGCCTTTCAGCATTCGACTTACGGATCAAGCTTTTGAAAGGGCGTTGTTCGTGCGCCGCTGCGATGGTCCACTGTGCGCCACCTTTGCTCGCTTCGCGGCGTGCCAGCCTAATCCAGTCCGTTTTCGCACAGCTATTCGCCGCTGGCCACCAAAAAAAGATCGAAAATCGACCCGATCGACCACTTGAAAACCTGTTCTTCGCGGCTATCTTCCCACCGGATGCGCCGGAGACGCCTCCGGCGCTCTGTTCAACCTGAATGGAGATACCCGCTATGTATCGATCGCTTTCCGCCCGTGACTTGTTCGCCGAGATGGATCGCCTGCAGCGCGACATGCAGCAGGCTTTCGATCCATCGCCCAGCATCCGCGGTCTGGGCCGCGGCTTCCCTGCGCTGAATGTCGGTGGCACACCGAAGTCGGTAGAAATCTATGCCTTTGCGCCGGGTCTCGACCCGAGCGCGCTGGAGGTGTTTCTCGACCGCGGGGTCCTGACCATCGCCGGCAAGCGAAATCCGCTGCCGCCCGAAGGAGAAAGGGGCGCCACCGTCCACATCAACGAGCGCTTCGACGGACCATTCCGTCGCGTGATCGCCCTGTCCGACGACGCTGATCCGGACGCGCTCAGCGCCACCTATCGCGACGGCGTGCTGCACATCACCGTTCAACGCCGCGCGTCGACCCAGCCGCGGCGCATCGATGTTCAATAAGAAGGAGTGAAGACATGAACAACCTTGAAACACGCAAGCCCGAAGCAAAAAACGAGGTCGCCAAGACGGACCGCGCTCCTTACAGCGACGCAGCCTTGACGCCCGCAGTGGACGTGGTGGAAGACAGCGGCGGCATCACGCTCTATGCAGACCTGCCGGGCGTGTCCAAAGAAAAGCTGAATATCCAGGCCGAATCCGACTCGCTCACGATCGAAGCCGAGCTGAACGTGGCGGTGCCGGAAGACCTCCATTCGACCCACACTGAAGTGGCGCTCGGACGTTTCCGCCGGACGTTCCGGCTCAGCAAGGAACTGGAGCCTTCGAAGGTGACGGCAAAGCTCGCGCAGGGCGTGCTGACGCTGCGCATTCCCAAGGCTGAGCATGCTCAGCCACGGCGCATCCCCGTCGAAGGGTGAGGTCCGCAGGGCCGGCGGGCGCCCGACAAGGAGTGCGGGCGCCACCCCGGCCTGAAACGGCGCGCCGCCTCGTGGCTGTTTCCCGCGCGATCCAACTTTCTCAAGGGGACCGAAGATGTCAATTGAAGTCTTAAGGCAGATCGCTGCCGAGCCGCTCCCGCGGTTGTTCACCGCCAAGGAAGACATAGACGCGATCAAGATCCTCCGGCAGGCCGGGCTCGTTCTGGCGACGTTCGATCATTCGCCTGAGGGGGCGGCAAAGGTTCTGGCGATCACCGACAGGGGTCGAGAGGAGTTGCTGCGTTTTCACTATCCGGGGGATCGATCAGCGCAGCGCACGCGCGCGAGAAGTGGGACCAGTGGCTGGCTGCGGCTGGTCGCGCGACGCGCGGCACGCCCGAGAAGCAGTGCGGAGGACAGCTAAGGCGCGGGGCGCAGCTCCTGACGCCGTCGTGTCTTGAGCTTGAAAGGCGGTCTTTGTGCCGCCAATCCATGGCACGGAATTCTTTCAACGAACTTCACCGATTCTGAGGTGACGCAGATGACATTGTCCGAAGAAGCGGCCGAGGCTTTGGTCGCCGGGTACCTGGGCGGACGCGCGCTCCCGCGGTCCGTACACAAGGCGGTAGTGAATGCGGCCAGGGCACGTCTCATCGACGGCGACGTACCGATCCTCGACAGCATGCTGTGCCGAGTGATCGACCGAGGCGCGGATGAGTACTCGGCGCAGAACTCCGGCGAATCACCTCAGTCGGAGGGTAGCCGCGCCTTGTGGTCGAATCAGCAAGGCGGCCGAAATCAAGCGCGTTGACAGGCATGTCAGCGTGCTGAAGGGCGACCGGTATGGTTGAAGTTATCGAGGTTCTTCGCGGGCGCCGGTGTCGGCAAGGAGACGCTGATTCATCCGTCGGCCGGGGCATGCCTCATGCGGGAACGCAGGGGAGCGCTTTCGGGGCAACGGACATGATCCAATGCAGGTTTTCCAGTGCCGGGTAGCATTGAAGAAGAAGCGAAAAGCATCTCGTTGAATCCGCTTGCGATCGCGGCAAGGGAGCGTCTGTACCCGACCCGTGGACTGGTAGGCCTTGCCCATCGGAGTTGCCGGATGGCTCGCCCCAAGCAGCATGCGTGCATCCAGTCCGCTTGATCTCACAGATGGGGGGCCTGGTGCAGCCGACGGTGCACGCACAATCAACGTTCGGATCTATGACAACGACTACCTACGGCGTGCTGATTCTCAACGAGCACGGACAACTGTTGCTTGCTCACGCCACGGGGCGGAAGTACTGGGACATCCCCAAGGGCGGCGCGCAGGAAGGTGAAACCGCGCGTGCCGCGGCGGTCCGCGAGGCGCAGGAGGAAACAGGCATTAACCTCAGCTGCGCTGCGCTGGAAGAGCTCGGGGTAGTGCGATACCTGCCTCGAAAGAATCTCCATCTTTTTCGAACCAGTCTGCACACCAGCGAGTGCGATGTGGCGCGGTGCCGATGCACGAGCTTCTTCGTCCATCCCGTGTCCGGAATCAGGACGCCCGAGGTCGACCGGTTCCGGTGGGTGGACCTACCGGACATCGCGAGCTTCGCAGCGAAGTCCATGACGACACTGTTGCGCACGTTGCCCGGTTTCGAGGCAATGAACGTCAGGGTTGATGCGGCAACCGCGCCAGCGAATGGCGCCCGGTGAGGTCTCGTAAAAGTTGGCGCGCCTGGAAGGCGGTATGCACATGCGAACTGCCCTGCGCTGAAGGCGAGCGACGCGGGCGCGGGGTTGTCAGCCTGCTCCGGCCTGGTCGATGCGCTCGACGTTGCTCGTGCTGTGCGAACCCTTCAAATGCATCTCGACATCGGATGCCTGATCGCCCACCGTGGCAACAGCATCTTTGATTTGCGAGACAGTCACGTCCAGGCGACGCGCCCACTCGGCCACGGAGCCGTCCGACTGCACATCGATGCGGGCAGGGCCTGTCGCATTCGGCGCCATGTTTTTATCTTCATTTGCCATGAGACGCTTGCTCCATAAAGAGGCGCACGATGGCAGGCCAGACAGTGCCGTCGTGTCAGCGGGATAGCCGTCAGCGCGCCGGTCCTGTTCCACGACACCGCCACCTTCCTGGCCGGGCCGGAGCGCCAAGGAACGTGCATAGCCGTACGCGACCGATGTAGCCCGGGCGGGTGCTCGATCAGCGCGGCGCGGTCCTGGCTTGTCCCATGACCGGTCCAGATCTCATGGCCTGGCGCGCTCGCCGAGATATCCGGCGCATCCGCCAGCGAATGTGCCAGACAGCGCCGCCCGACCAGTCGAATTGCGGCGCTACCCCGCCGCCACAGCGCGGCCCCGTCGCGAACGAGGCCAGGGTCGGCAATCCTCTTCCAGGACGCCGCATGCGTCGTCCCGGGCGATCGCGGCTTCGAGGTACGGAGCGCCTTGCTCAACGTTCCTCAGTTGCGCGATGCGCGTTTCAGGTCCGGCGCGCTCGACCGGACGGGGACGCTTGGGAGATCGCGGGATCGAGTGGTTTCCTGGCCGGGTAGTCGACCACCGTCGCGCGCTCGCGGCCGTCGCGCTCGGTACTCGCTGAATTCGAGGTCGGGTCACAATATCGGGATGCCCGCGCCTGCTTATCCGAATCGGTTCTGTCGAACCCGTGCCTCAGCAGAGGTCGCTGCCGCCTCCTTCGCGTTGATTGAGGTGTTACCGTCAAGCGGATACACGGAAATCCGATCTCTCAACGACCGGTGGTGCGCGCTCAAGCAGTTCAGCTACACATTCGCGGTGGTCGTCGGGCTTGACCGCTTCGGCTATCAACGCCGGTACTGCTATGAGCACCGGGCTGAAGCCCAGGCCGCTCTCCTTGCGTGGGACGGCTTGGGGCATCCATCTGGACCTTGGATCAAGTGCAAGGGCTTTGGCATCGACCTGTTGAACCCGGAGTTTCGGT
>JAQGMP010000170.1 GCA_028292285.1 Variovorax sp.
TCCGCCGTGTAGCGGTTGATCATCGAATCCATGTTGCCCGACGTCACGCCGAAGAACAGGTTCGGCTTGCCGAGCGCCTTGAACGGATCGGCGCTTTGCCAATCCGGCTGCGCGATGATGCCGACGCGAAAGCCCTGCGCCTCCAGCATGCGGCCGATCACCGCCATGCCGAAGCTCGGGTGGTCGACATACGCGTCGCCGGTGACCATCACGATGTCGCAGCTGTCCCATCCGAGCGCTTCCATTTCCTTGCGCGAAGTGGGTAAGAATTTAGCCGTGCCGAAGCGGGCCGCCCAGTACTTGCGGTAACTGGTCAGCGGCTTGGCGGCGCGAGCAAAAAAGGAGACGTCGACGGGGGCGTTCATCGGGGGCAAAAAAGGCTGGGGAGCTGGAGGGCTGTGACGGCTTGGAACAGGCTTGAAGGTGCGCGGCAAGCACCTCTGAGCCCTGAGCGGTCGACCCCGGGCAACCGGCGATTGTAAGTCGGCACTCTCTTTTTGTCGCCCTTGGCCAGCTGCCCTCACATTCGAAGGGACAACGGAAGGGACACGTCCAAGTTTCTAAATACTTGCTTTTGTCAATCAATTTATTGACAATGGCATGCATGTCGACCCATCCGAACAGCGTGCCGACGGCCTCCGTCAAAGCCGTCCGCCGCTTCAACCGCTTTTTCACGCGCCGCATCGGCGTACTCGACCCTTACCTGGGCAGCGACCTGTCGCTCACCGACGTCAGGGTGCTCTACGAGCTGGCGCACCGCGAAGCGCCCGTCGCCAGCGAACTCGCGCGCGACCTGGGGCTCGACGGCGGCTACCTGAGCCGCATCTTGCGGCGCTTCGAGACAGCGGGCTGGCTTACGCGGAGCGCCCACGCGAACGATGCGAGGCAAAGCGTGTTGACGATCACCCAAGAGGGCCGCGCCGCCTTCGAGCCGCTTCAGCAGAAGTCGCGCGACGAAGCGTCCGCCCTGCTGGCACCACTCGACACCGCACGCCAGCAAAAAGTGGTGACTGCCATGCAGCAGATCGAAACCCTGTTGGCGCCCGTGCCCGCCGACGCGGCGCGTCCACGCACCGCGCTGCTGCGCGACCCCGTCCCTGGCGACCTGGGTTGGGTCGTGCAGCAACATGGCGAAATCTATTGGCGCGAGTACGGCTGGAACATCGAATTCGAAGCGATGGTCGCCGACATCGCCGCCAGGTTCGTGCGCCAGTTTCAGCCCGCGTGGGAAAAATGCTGGATCGCCGAGCTAGACGGCGAGCGCGTCGGCGCGATCTTCGTCGTGCGCAAATCGGCCACGACGGCGAAGCTGCGCATGCTGCTGCTCACGCCGGGCGCCCGAGGCCTCGGACTGGGCGCGCGGCTCACCGACGAATGCATCGCCTTCGCGCGCGCCAAGGGCTACAAGAAGATGGTGCTGTGGACCAACAGCTGCCTCGTCGCCGCCCGCGGCATCTATGCGAAGCGCGGTTTCAAGCTGATCAAGTCCGAGCCTTATGAAGGCTTCGGACAAAAGCTGGTCGGTGAGACCTGGTCGCTCACGCTGTGATGAGCGACCAGGCGGCTGGCTACTGCATGAACCAGCCGTGGCTAACCACGAGCGACTGGCCCGTCAACGCATTCGTCGGGAATCCGGCGAACATCAAAGCCACCTGAGCCACATCGTCCGTGGTGGTGAATTCGCCGTCGACCGTTTCCTTCAGCATCACGTTCTTGATGACTTCGGCCTCGGTGATGCCGAGCGTTTTCGCCTGTTCGGGAATCTGTTTTTCGACCAGCGGCGTGCGTACGAAGCCGGGGCAAATGACGTTGGCACGCACGTTGTACTTGGCGCCTTCCTTGGCAACCGTCTTGCACAGACCGATCAGACCGTGCTTGGCGGTCACGTAAGGCGCCTTCAACAGCGATGCTTCTTTCGAGTGCACCGATCCCATGTAGATCACGCTGCCGCCGCGGCCTTGCGCGTACATGTGCTTCAAGCACGCCTTGGTCGTCAAAAAGGCGCCGTCGAGGTGAATCGCCAGCATCTTCTTCCAGTCGGCGAAGGTGAATTCTTCGACGGGATGCACGATCTGGATACCGGCGTTGCTGATCAGGATGTCGATGCCGCCGAAGGCTGCCGCGGCTTCTTCGACGCCTGCGTTCACCTGGTCTTCGTTGGTGACATCCATGCCAACGCCGATCGCTTGCGCGCCGGTCGCCTTGAGTTCGGCCGCCGTCGCATCAGCGGCTTCCTTGTTCAGGTCGGCGATGACGACCTTGGCGCCTTCCCGGGCGAACACGATGGCGATTTCCTTGCCGATGCCGCTGGCCGAGCCGGTGATGAAGGCGACTTTGTCTTTGAGTTGCATGAGGGTTCCTTCAGAGGAGGTGGTTGAAACAAAAGGGAAGAAAGGATCAGGCCAGGTAGTCGTATTCGACGGTGCCCAGCGCCAAGGTCATGTCGGCGATGTAGTGCACCGCAGACCGCACTTTTCGCACCGGCAAATCTGCGACGGGCGCCAACGCATGCGGATGCAGTTCGAGCGACGCAGGGCCGGTCCATGCGCCGTGCAGCGTGACATCGACCATGTGATAGCGCACCAGCTCGCAGATGCGGGCGGTGCCGTCGACATGCGGAATGATCTTCAGCAAGAAGTTGGGCTGCGCGATGCCGGCGAGGATGGGCGCGGCGTCGAGCGCGCGGTGCTTGAAGCCCATGGTCGCCTTGGCCACCTGGATCTTGCCGTAGTCGAGCGTGCCGACCACCACGTCGGTCTCGTAGTCGAGCACGGGTGTCGCGAGCTTCTTCGGAAAGCCCCAGAGCTCGCGGCCACCTGCTATCGGCGGGTGGTCGTTCAGGTACATGGCGTGGACGTAAGCGCCCTGCTCCATGCCCTTGTCGGTCTTGATCTGCACCGGAATGACCTGGCCCGACTCGGTGTAGTCGCCGAAGCCGGTGGAATCGGGCATGCGGATGAACTCGTACTTGACCAGCGGCTCGACCAGTTCGAGCGGCTCGGGCACCACGGCACGCAGCGCGTCCATGTCGGTCTCGTAGGTGACGATCAAAAATTCGCGTCGCATGAAGCGGTACGGCCCCGGTGGGAACGCCGGGC
>JAQGMP010000175.1 GCA_028292285.1 Variovorax sp.
AGCCTGTTCTTTGCCGGCATGGCGGGCAGCCGGCTGCCGATCGCGGTCGCGCATGGCGAGGGGTTCGCCAACTTCAAGCACCGCGGCGACGCCGCCCAAGCCATCGCCTCGATGCGCTTCGTCGACAACCACGGCCAGCCGACCGAGCGCTACCCGTTCAACCCGAACGGCAGCGCGGGCGGGCTGACGGCGGTGACGACGGCGGACGGCCGCTTTACGGCGGTGATGCCGCACCCGGAACGCGTGTCGCGCAACGTGCAGATGAGCTGGACATCGGGCGACCGGAGCGCGCTGAGCCCGTGGTCGCAGCTCTGGCGCAACGCACGCAAGTGGGTCGGGTGAAGTCGGTGGCCCCGGCAGGCCGACCATAAAAAAAGCGGCCCTCGGGCCGCTTTTTTTGTTGCGCTGAGCAGCGCCTCTGCGCACGCAGGGCACTTGCTGGCGCTTACTCGATCCTGGCTGCAGCGCGCAGTTCTTCCTGGTACTTCTGCAGCCGCTGCTGCTGCAACTGCTGCGTGATCTGCGGCTTGACCTCGTCGACCTTCGGCAACTGCGCCTGACGCACGTCGTCGAGCCGGATGATGTGATAGCCGAACTGCGACTTGATCGGCGCCGGTGTGGTTTCGCCCTTCTTGAGCTTGATCAGCGCTTCCGAAAATTCGGGAACGAAGCTGCCCGGATTGGCCCAGTCGAGGTCGCCGCCGTTGGCGCCCGATCCCGGGTCCTTGCTTTGCTTCTTGGCAATGTCTTCGAACTTGCCGCCCTTCTTCAGGTCGGCCAGGATCTTGTCGGCCTGGTCTTTGGTTTCGACCAGGATGTGGCGCGCCTTGTATTCCTTGCCGCCGTTGGCCGCGACGAACTTGTCGTACTCGGCCTGCACGTCGGCGTCGGTCACCGGATGGGTCTTCTTGAAGTTTTCGAACAGCTGCCGAATCATGATCGCCTGGCGCGCCAGCTCGAGCTGCGCCTTGTAGTCGTCGTTGGCGTCGAGGCCCTGCTTTTGCGCCTCTTGCATGAACACCTCCCGGGTGATGACTTCCTCGCGAAGCTGCGGCTGCATTTCCGGAGTAACCGGGCGGCCGGCCGCTGCCAGCTGCTGCGCCAACATGTCCATGCGGGTTTTAGGCACTGCCTTGCCGTTGACGATGGCGGCGTTCTGCGCCAGCGCCGCAAAAGAGACGGTGCCGATGAGCACGGCGGCCGCAACGGCCTGCAGGATTTGTTTTTTCATTGGGGGGAGGCGGGAGAGAACGAGAGGGAGAGTGAGGACCTTAGAGGGTCTCGATGGCAATGGCGTGAAGGCCCTGTGCGATAAAAATCTGCAGCGCATCATACACAAGGCGATGCCGCGCGATGCGGGGCTTTCCGTCGAACAACGGGGAGGCGATGCGCACCCTGAAATGGGTTCCGTAGCCCTCGGCATTGGCACCCGAATGGCCCGCATGCGACGCGCTTTCGTCGATGACTTCGAGCGACGTGGGTTGCAGTGCGCGGCGCAACGCCGCTTCGAGCGCGGCCGTGGTCGGCAAGGTGGCCGGATTCGACACGGCGTTCATGCGGTCGGCTCGTCCGACTTCAGGTGCGGCGAAATGTAGAGGCCTTGCGCGATCAAAAAGGCGATCGGAAAGACATAGCCCCACAGCTTGAAGTTGACCCACGCCTCGGTGGTGAAGTACGCCGCCACGTAGCCGTTGATGGCCGCCATGAAGAGGCAGTAGCAAATCCACGCGATGTTCAGGTGCGTCCAGATGCGGTCGGGCAATTGCAGTTGCTGACCGAGCATCATCTGCAGGAAATTCTTCCTGGCGGCCCAGAACGCGATCGCCAGCGCGATGGCCATGGCGGAGTACAAGACAGTCGGCTTCCACTTGATGAAGCGGTCGTCGTGCAGCACCAGCGTCAGCGTGCCGAACAGCAGGATGAGCACCAGCGTGGCCTTCTGCATCGCCAGCAGCTTGCCCTCCCTGAAGTAGATGATGAGCATCTGCAGCGCCGTCGCGCCCATCAGCACGGCGGTCGCGGTGTAGATGTCGGCGAACTTGTAGGCGCCGAAAAACAGCAGGATCGGAAAGAAGTCGAGGACGAGCTTCATTCAGGCTTTTTCTGGAAATCCAGCGAGGCCGAATTCATGCAGTAGCGCAGGCCCGTGTCGGTCGGGCCGTCGGGAAAGACATGGCCGAGGTGGGCGCCGCAGTTCGCGCAGACGTTTTCGGTGCGGGTCATGCCGTGCGAACGGTCGACGATGTTCTTGATGGCACCCGGCACGGCTTCTTCGGAAAAGCTCGGCCAGCCGCAGCCGGCGTCGAACTTCTTGCCGGCCTCGAACAGCTTGGCGCCGCAGCAGATGCAGTGGTAGGTGCCGTCGGCCCATTCGGTTTCGTACTTGCCGGTGTACGGACGCTCGGTGGCCGCATGGCGCGTGACCTCGAAGGCGGTCGGTTCAGCGCCTTTTTCGGCCAGGATGGCTTTCCATTCGGCGTCGGTTTTCTGGACGGGTGTGGTCATGAGGAGCAGCTGATTTCGATGGAGGAAGCCCAGTCGGGCGGGAAACCGGCATATTGGTCGAAGCCGGGATGTTCTTCAAATGGGGTTTCAAGCAGTTTCAGCAAGCGGTCGACGCCGGCGAAGTCTTTGGCGGCATCGGGCGACGTGCCTTGCGCCAATTCGATCGCTTGCTGCCCGAGGTGGTTCCGCAGCACGAACTTCGGATTCGTCCCGAACATCAGCCGTGCGGCCGCATCGCGAGGAACGCCGGTGTGGCGCTCTGAAAATGAGAGCAGCCAGGCATCGAACCCGGCACGGTCGATGAACAGGTCGCGCACCGGCTCTGCATCGCCGTCGCCTTTGTCGTTGCCATTGCGGACATGGTGCGACAGGCGCCGCCAGAAGATCATCCAGTCGACCTTTTCGGCGGCCAGCAATTTCAGCACGCCCTCGATCAGCGCGCGGTCGCCCTCGGCCGGCTCGGAAAGCCCTTCGAGCCCCAGCTTGGCGCGCATCCGCGCTTCGAACTCGCGCGGGAACACCACCTTGTACGACTCCAGCGCCGCCACCGCGACCTCCTGATCGCCGATCAGCGGCAGCAGCGCCTGCGCCAGGCAGAAGAGATTCCAGTAGGCGACGTTCGGCTGCTGGTTGAAGGCGTAGCGGCCGGCGGTGTCGCTGTGGTTGCAGATGTGCTGCGGGTCGAAGCCGTCGAGAAACTGGAACGGGCCGTAGTCGATGGTGAGCCCGAGGATGCTCATGTTGTCGGTGTTCATCACGCCGTGACAAAAGCCGACGGCCTGCCATTGCGCCATCAGCGCGGCCGTGCGCTCGCTCACCGCTTCGAGGAATGCGGCGTAGGCGTTGCCGCCGAAGCGATCGGTCGTGCGGCAAGCCGGGTAGAAGCTGTCGATCACGAAGTCGGCGAGCGTCCGCAGTTCGTCTTCTTTCTGGTTGGCGGCGAAGTGCTCGAAGTGGCCGAACCGGACGAAGCTCGGCGCGACGCGCGCCACCACCGCCGCCGTCTCGATTTCTTCGCGGCGCACCCGCGCATCGGAGCCGGTCACGCTCAGCGCCCGCGTGGTCGGAATGCCGAGGCCATGCATGGCCTCGCTGCACAAAAACTCGCGGATGCTCGACCGCAGCACGGCACGGCCGTCGCCCATGCGGGAATAGGGCGTCCGGCCGGCGCCTTTCAGTTGCAATTCAAGTGCCGGCGTTTCAGCTTTCGCTGCCGTTTCCCCGAGCAGGATGGCGCGGCCGTCGCCCAGTTGGCCGGCCCAGACGCCGAACTGATGGCCGCTGTAGACGCTCGCCAGCGGGTCGCTGCCGGGCAGCACCACGTTGCCGGTGAACGCGGCCAGCGCCTCGTCGGACGCGAACCAGTCGGCGTCGAGCCCGAGTTCGCGCGCCGTGCGCTCGCTGCGGCCGACCCAGTACGGATCGGGCAGTGGCGTCGAGCGCAGCCGCGTGAAGAAGGCCGGCCCCAGGGTGGCGAAGCGGTTGTTCCAGCGCAGACCGCTGTCGGCACTCACGCTGTCTGATACGGCGTCCGCCACGGCGCCTTCCGAAGTGGTGTTCATGGCCGCGATTGTCCGGCACTTCGAAAGGCCGCATCGCGCGTCCGGACGC
>JAQGMP010000183.1 GCA_028292285.1 Variovorax sp.
TGTTCGTCATCGGCGGCGGCAGCGGTGGCGTCCGCGCGGCCCGCATGGCTGCGCAACGTGGTGCCCGCGTCGCACTGGCCGAGGCGGCCGAACTCGGCGGCACCTGCGTCAACGTCGGCTGCATTCCAAAGAAGCTCTACAGCTACGCCGCCGGCTACGCCGAAGCGTTTGCCGAGGCGCCGGGCTTCGGCTGGACGCTGTCGGAGCCGCCCCGTTTCGACTGGTCGCAATTGAAGGCGCAGCGCGCACGCGAGATCACGCGGCTGAACGGCATCTATGCCTCGCTGCTGAAGACCGCCAACGTCACGCTGCTGAACGGCTGGGCGCAACTGGTCGACGGCCACACCGTCGATGTCGACGGCACGCGATACACGGCAAAGCACCTGCTGATCGCCACCGGCGGCACGCCGTGGATTCCCGAGGTGCCGGGCCGCGGACATATCGTCACGTCCGATGCGATGTTCGACCTCGACCCGTTTCCCCAGCGCCTGCTGGTGGTCGGCGGCGGCTACATCGCCTGCGAGTTCGCGTCGATCTTCAACGGCCTCGGCGCCAAGGTGACGCATGTGCATCGCCGGGCGCACCTCCTGAGCGGCTTCGACGACGACGTGCGCCAGTTCCTCGCGAGCGAAATGGGCAAGGCGGGCATCGACATCCGCCTCAGCACCGAGGTCGACTCGATCTCGCGCGGCCCGGGCGGGCTGAACGTGATGCTCTCGCGCGGCACGACCATCGAGGTCGACACCGTGCTCTTCGCGACCGGCCGCGTCCCCAACACGCAGGCGCTCGGGCTCGAGGCGGCCGGCGTGGCAACGGACGAGCATGGCGCCATCAGCGTCGACGCCCACTACAAGACATCGGTGCCGTCGATCTACGCCGTCGGCGACGTGTCGACCAGCGTGCAGCTCACGCCGGTCGCGCTGGCCGAGGCCATGGTGGTGGTCGATACGCTCTTCGGCGATGGCAAGCGAAAGCTCGACTACGAGTTCATTCCGACGGCTGTCTTCACCCACCCGAACATCGGCACCTGCGGTTATTCGGAGAGCGAAGCGCGTGCCAAGTTCGGCAAGGTCACCGTGTTCTGCAGCGAGTTCAAGGCGCTGCGGCACACGCTGTCGGCCAGCACCGAGCGCACCTTCATGAAGCTGGTGGTCGACAAGGCCAGCGACCGCGTGGTCGGGCTGCACCTGGTCGGGCCGGATGCCGGCGAGGTGGTGCAGGGCTTTGCCGTCGCCATGCGCGCCGGCGCCACCAAGGCGCTTTTCGACAGCACCATCGGCATCCACCCGACCGTGGCCGAAGAGTTCGTGACGATGCGGGAGCCGGTCGCCGGCTGACCTCGCGGCTTGTCGGAGAGCGGCTATCTCAAGACGCGGCTTCGTCTTCCGTCGCTGCGCCGTCGAGGCGCTTGGTATCGCAGGGCCAACCGAAAGAGCCCATGCCATCAGAACCGATCAACGCCGAGCCCGATCGCTCCGGCCGCACCTTCCCGTCGACACCCGATCGCAATGGTCGACGTCGCCTTCTCCTGCAATGTGCAGCGGGTTCGCTCGTACCGCTCTGGGCCGGCGCGGCCAGTGCGCAGCAAAGCGGTAACGCCATCACGCTGCCATCGATCTCGGCACCCACCGAAGCACCCGAAAAGCTGCCTCCGCCGGCCGACGGCCCGAGCCGGCGTGTCGGCTTCGCGATCGTCGGACTCGGCCATCTCACGCTGGAGCGACTGATGCCGGCGTTCGGGCAGTCGAAACATTGCAAGCCGGTGGCGCTGGTGAGCGGCGACCGCGACAAGGCGTTGAAGCTGGCGCGCCAGCACGACATTCGCGAAGACGCCGTCTACGACTACCGCAGCTTCGACCGCATTGCGCAGAACCCCGAAATCGAGGTTGTCTACATCGTGCTGCCGAACAGCATGCACGCCGAGTACACCGTCCGGGCGGCCCGGGCCGGCAAGCACGTGCTCTGCGAAAAGCCGATGGCGATGAGCGCGAGCGAGTGCCAGCAAATGATCGACGCTTGCCGCACCGCCGGTCGCAAGCTGATGGTCGCCTACCGCAGCCAGTACGAGCCGATGAACCGCGCCATTCGCAAGATGGTGGTCGACAAGCAGCTCGGCACGTTGAAGGAATTCATTTCCACCAACTCGCAGAACCAGGGCGATCCCAACCAGTGGCGCCTGAAGAAGGCGCTGGCCGGCGGCGGTGCCCTGCCCGACATCGGCCTCTACTGCCTGAACGCCGCGCGCTTTTTGAGCGGCGAAGAGCCGACCGAAGTAATGGCCTGGACCGACTCGACACCGGGCGACGTGCGCTTTCGTGAAGTCGAAGAGAACGTGCACTTCATGCTGCGCTTTCCGAGTGGCTTCAGGGCCACGTGCCATGCCTCATACGGCGCCCACAAGTCGCAGATGCTGCGCCTGATGGGAAGCGACGGCTGGGCCGAACTCGATCCCGGCTACGCCTATGAGGGCAACCGGATGCGCTATGCCCGCAAGGAGGGCGACCGCGTTGTCACGAGCGAGCCTTCGATCCCGCAAAAAGACCAGTTCGCGCTGGAGATGGACCACATGGCCGAGTGCGTGCGCACCGACCGCACGCCGCACACGCCGGGCGAAGAAGGCTTGCAGGACCAGCGCATCATGGAAGCAATCTACGCATCGGCACGCGCCAACGGCAAGGCAATGGCACTGGCGCAGCCGTCGTCGCCGTTGCGCGGACCGGAGCCGACCTCCAACGGTTGACCCCCTTCGTACCAGACGCCGAGGGCGCACAGGCATTGCACAATGTCCGCATGCCCTACATGCCAGCCTTCATCGCACCCGCCCGCTTCACCGATGCCGCCGAAGCGCTCGAACAAGTGCGCAGCATCTACAACGGCGGCTTGCAGCATCTGCGTGACGCCATGCAACGCTTCGTCGCTGGCGAAAGCTTGCCGGGGCGCGTGCGGGCCTGCTACCCGTTCGTGCGGGTGCACACGCACACCGTGTCGCGCAACACGCCGCCCGCCAATGCCGGCCTGAGCTATGGCTTCGTCGCCGGCCCGGGACGTTACGAGACGACGCTGACGCGGCCCGACCTGTTCAACCGCTACTACCTCGAACAGTTCCGCCTGCTGCTCGAAAACCATCAGGTCGAGCTCGAGATCGGCACCAGCACGCAGCCGATTCCCATTCACTTTTCTTTCACGGACAACGACCACGTCGAGGTGTCGATGAGCCTGGACCGCCGCGCCCTGATGCGCGACGTGTTCGACCTGCCCGACCTGCACGCGATGGACGACGGCATCGCGAACGGCACCTTCGAGGCCAAGGCCGGCGAAGCGCAGCCGCTGGCGCTCTTCACCGGCGCCCGCGTCGACTACTCGCTGCATCGGCTGCGCCACTACACGGGCACCGTGCCGGAGTGGTTCCAGAACTTCGTGCTGTTCACCAACTACCAGTACTACATCGACGAATTCGTGCGGCTCGGCCACGAGGCGATGATGGACGAGAAGAGCGAATACGTCGCCTTCATCGAGCCCGGCAACGTCATCACGCGGCGCCGCGGCCTGGCGGCCGGCAGCAGCGTCAACTTCGGCGACCTGCTCGACGGCAGCCAGGGCACCGCACCGCCGCGCCTGCCGCAGATGCCGGCCTACCACCTGGTGCGCGAAGACCGCAGCGGCATCACCATGGTCAACATCGGCGTCGGTCCGGCCAATGCCAAGACCATCACCGACCACGTCGCGGTGCTGCGACCGCACGCGTGGATGATGCTCGGCCACTGCGCCGGCTTGCGCCCGAGCCAGCAGCTCGGCGACTACGTGCTCGCCCACGCCTACGTGCGCGAAGACCACGTGCTCGACGAAGAGTTGCCGCTGTGGGTGCCGATTCCGGCGCTCGCTGAAATCCAGCTGGCGCTGGAACGCGCAGTCGAACAGGTGACGAAGGTGAGCGGCCCCGACTTGAAGAAGTTCATGCGCACCGGCACCGTCGCCAGCACCGACAACCGCAACTGGGAACTGCTGCCGGGCAACCAGCCGCAGCGCCGCTTCAGCCAGAGCCGCGCGGTGGCGCTCGACATGGAAAGCGCGACCATCGCCGCCAACGGCTTCCGGTTTCGGGTGCCGTATGGAACGCTGCTGTGCGTGAGCGACAAGCCCTTGCACGGCGAGATCAAGCTGCCGGGCATGGCCAATCACTTCTATCGCGAGCGCGTCGAGCAGCATCTGCGCATCGGCATGGCGGCCATCGACATCCTGCGCAGCGAGGGATCGAGCCGGCTGCACAGTCGCAAGCTGCGCAGCTTTGCCGAAGTCGCGTTTCAGTAAGGTTTCAATAAACGGCGCGGGCCGCCATATAGGCGCCGAGCAATCCGAGCCCGATCAGAAAGCAGCGCCGGAAAATTGCCGGCGACAAGCGCCCCCGCAGCCATTGCCCGGCCACCATGCCGGCCAGCGCGGGCAGCAGCATCGCCACCGACATGCCCAGCGCGGCGGCCGAATAGCCGCCGCCGTTTCCGAGTTCGAAGACCAGTGCGATAGCCAGTGCCACGGTGGACGTGGTGAATGAAATGCCCATCGCCTGCACCAGTCCGTCGCGCTGCAACCCGAGCGCTTGCAGGTAGGCCACGGCCGGGACCACGAAGACGCCGGTGACGGCCGTCAGCAAGCCGGTGAGCGCACCGGCGACGGGCCCGAGCCAGCGCTCGTGCCGCGGCGCGAGCACGAGGTCGCGGCCCAGCAGGCCCCACATGGCGTAGACCATCAACGCGGCGCCAAGCACGCCCGTGGCCCAGGCGCCCGCCGGCGCGCCGAACAGCACCGCGCCAATCCATGTGCCCACGCAAACACCGATCTGCATGCCGCCGATGCGGCGCCACATCGCCGCCAGCGTCGGCCACGGTTTCATCTGCCACACGTTGGTGACCAGCGACGGCACGATGAGCAGCGCCGCCGCCTCGACCGGTGCCATCCAGAGCGCGAGCAGCGCCATCGACAGCGTCGGCAGCCCCAGGCCGATCACGCCCTTGACCACGCCGGCCGCCAGGAAGACGCCGGCCACGGCGGCGATGGCCGTCGCGGTCATTG
>JAQGMP010000203.1 GCA_028292285.1 Variovorax sp.
TTTTCCACCCTCACGGCGTTCGCGGACTCCAGGCGCATTGCGGCCGGCACGCGGGCCGAGGTGATCGCCGAGTTGCGCCAGCGCAGCGACGACTTGCCGGTCTTCGTGTTCGACGATGCCACGGGTGAACCGCTCGACCTCGACCTGCGGGACAGCGTTGCCGCCGCCGCTGAGAAAACCGCTGCCGAAGAGCCGGCGAACCGTGCTGTCGGCCGTCCCAGGCTCGGCGTCGTGGCGCGCGAAGTCACCCTTCTCCCGCGCCATTGGGACTGGCTCAACCGCCAGCCCGGCGGCGCTTCAGTCGCGTTGCGCAAGCTGGTGGAAGACGCGCGCCGCGTCAATGCCGACCGCGACACCGTCCGCGCCGCGCGCGAAGCGGCCTACCGTTTCATGAGCGCGATCGCGGGGCACCAGCCGGGTTTCGAAGAAGCCACGCGCGCGCTCTTCGCCGGACAGCGCGAGCGATTCGATCACCTTCTCGACGAATGGCCGGCCGACGTGTCCGCCCACGCCCGTCAACTGGCCAGCCCGGGCTGGCCCTCACCACTGAGCTCTTCGTGAACCCTTCTTCTTCGTCAAATCCGCAGATCAAGGTGCGGCCGCTCTGGAAAACCTTCCTGCTCTTCCTCGCACCGATGCTGCTCAGCAACATCCTGCAGTCGCTGTCGGGCACGCTCAACAACATCTACGTCGGCCAGATGCTCGGCGTCGGTGCGCTGGCCGCGGTGTCTAGCTTCTTTCCGGTGATGTTTTTTTTCATCGCATTCGTGATCGGACTCGGCGCCGGCGCGTCGGTGCTGATCGGCCAGGCCTGGGGCGCGCGCGACACCGACAAGGTCAAGGCGGTGGCCGGCACCACGCTCACCGTCGGCGTGCTGCTGGGATTGCTGGTGGCGCTCTTCGGCGGCGTCTTCACCAAGCCGATGCTGGCGGTGCTCGGCACGCCGCCCGACGTGCTGGCCGACTCCACACGCTACGCCCGCATCATGCTGATCGCCATGCCGGGGCTCTTCGTGTTTCTGCTGTCGACGGCCATGCTGCGCGGCGTCGGCGACACCGTCACACCGCTGATGACGCTGTTCATCTCGACCTTGACCGGCCTCATCGTCACGCCGGCGTTGATCCGCGGCTGGGGCGGCTTGCCGCAACTCGGCGTGGCGAGCGGTGCCTGGGCCACGACGGTGGCGTTCGTCGTCGCGACGATCTGGCTCGGCTGGCGATTGCGCCATCGCAAGAGCCCGCTGGCGCCCGATGCGGACTTCATGCGGCATCTGCGCATCGATCCGAAGCTGCTCCGCGCGGTGCTGAAAATCGGCGTGCCGACCGGTGTGCAGACGATCGTGATCGCGCTGGCCGAAATCGCGCTTCTGTCGATGGTCAACAGCTACGGGTCGAGCGCGACCGCAGCCTATGGCGCAGTGAACCAGGTGGTGGCGTATGTGCAGTTTCCGGCCATCTCGATCGCCATCACCGCATCGATTCTGGGTGCGCAAGCCATCGGCGCCGGCCATGTGGACCGGCTCGGCGCCATCGCGCGCACGGCGCTGATCATGAATCTGTGCCTGACCGGCGGGCTGGTGCTGCTGGGCTATCTGTTCTCGCGCCACCTGATGGGCTTGTTCATCACCAGTGCGCCGGTGATCGACATCGCGCAGGCGTTGCTGCACATCATGCTGTGGAGCTTGGTGATTTTCGGCATGGCGTCGGCGCTGTCGGGGATCATGCGGGCCAGCGGATCGGTGCTGGTGCCGACGCTCATTTCGATCGTGTGCATCGTCGGCGTCGAGGTGCCGGTCGCGTGGTTCGTCAGCCATCGCATCGGGCTGAACGGGGTGTGGGTCGCCTACCCGGCCGCCTTCGTGGCGATGCTGATTTTGCAGACGACCTACTACCGTGCCGTTTGGCGGAAGAAGGCGATCAGGCGGCTGGTGTGAGCCGGCCTGCTGACCATCGCTTTCCTCTACGAGGGCTGCCCGTCCGGAATTACCTGGTTTGAGCCTGCGCGTTCAACGTCCGCTCGAACAGCGCCAGCAAATGCCGCGCGAACAGGTCCATGTTCATCGCGCGGTCGGTCTCGCCGGTCATCACCGTATCGAGCACGACCGTTGTACCGACCACCGCCAGACACGCGCGGCCGGCCGGGTCGCCATAAGGGCTGCCGACGGGCCCGGCCGCACCGCTTTCGCTGATGCCCCAGCTCGCGCGATGGATGTCGCGCGCCTTGCCGGCAACGAGCTGCGCATAGGGCTCGGTTTCACCGCGCAGGCCGACCATGTCGTCGGCGACGAGGCCGAGCAAGCCCTTGCCGGCGCGGCGTGAGTACACGACGGCACCGCCCAGGAAATAGGCCGACGCACCGGGAATGGCGAGCAGCGCGGCCGAGACGAGCCCGCCAGCCGACGACTCGGTGACGGCGACGGTTTCGCCGCGAGCGCGCAGCGCTGCGCCGACACGAGCCGCGATCACCGACAACGGCTCGGGCAGTTTGCTGGGCGCACGCGATGCAACGCCTGATACACCGGAAATACCGGGACCGCCGGCCAACGAATCAGACATCGAGAACCTTTCCATCAACGGCCGCAGAAACTTTGCCAGAACCGGCGTCGGCAGGGGCAGCCCTGCCGCCGATCATCCACCACGCACTCGCCGCGCTGAGCAACGCGAGCGCGGCACACAGCCACATGACCCAACGAAAACCGCTCACGAATGCATCCGCCACCGCGCGCTTGAGCGCGGCCGTGGTGGCTGCATCGAGACCTGCCGGCAAGGCGGCACCGGCCAGCTTGGCACGCTCGCCTTGCAGAAAGGTGGTGACGTCCGGCGACGCGCCGATGGCATGCAGCCGGTCGGCCATCGCGGAATCGAAAACCCAGGCCATGACCACGCCGAACACCGCGATCGCCAGCACCGATGCGGCACGCGACACCGCGTTGTTGACCCCTGATGCGACGCCCGCCAGATCGGGCCCGACGGCATTCATGACGGTGGTGGTGAGCGGCGCGACGGTGACCGTCATGCCGAGCCCGAGCACGACGACCGCCGGGAAAAATCCGGTCCAGTAGCTCGCACCCACGCCCGGCACCGTGAACAGCGCGAAGCCCGCCGCCGCGATGGCCGGGCCGATCACCAGCGGCACACGCGGCCCGAAGCGGTCGACCAGTTGCCCGGCCCAGCGCGACAGCGCGAACATGATGAGGATGAACGGCAGCAGCGCGGCGCCCGCGACGGTGGCGGAGTAGCCCTGCGCCTGGATCATGTTGAGCGGAAAGAAATACAGGCCACCGCCGAGCGCCGCATACAGCAGCAGCGTCAGCAGGTTGGCGCCACCGAAGTTGGCGACCTTGAAAAGGCCGAGTGGCAGCATCGGCGAGCGCAGCCGGCCCTCGACCACGATGAAGGCGACGGTCGCCATCACGCCGAGCACCAGCGCCGCAAGAACATAGGGCGACGTCCAGCGCTGCGTCGGCGCTTCGATGAAGGCGTAGACGATGCCGCCGAGCGCCATGGTCGCCAGCAACGCGCCCCAGCCGTCGAGCGCGCCGGCCTTCGGGTTGCGACTTTCGGGCACGTGACGCCACACCAGCAGCAACACGACGGCGGCCATCGGCACATTGATCAGAAAGGCCCAGGTCCACGAAAAGCGGTCGACCAGAAAGCCGCCGAGCACCGGCCCGATGGCTGCCGTGATGCCGCTGAAGCCCGACCATGTTCCGATGGCGCGCCCGCGTTCTTTCTCGGGGAACGAGGCGCTGATGAGCGCCAGGCTGCCGGGCACCAGCAGCGCGCCGCCAACGCCCTGCAACGCGCGCGCCGCGATGAGCTGGTGCACGTCGCCCGCGGCAGCGCAGGCGGCCGATGCCAGCGCGAACAACCCGACGCCGATCGCGAAGATGCGGCGCCGTCCGAAGTGGTCACCCAGCGCGCCGCCGACCAGCAGCAGCGCCGCCAGCAGCAACGCATAGGACTCGACCACCCACTGCGCCTGGAAGGCAGTCGCCTGCAGGTCGCGCTGGATGGCCGGCAAGGCCACGTTGACCACCGTGCCGTCGATGAACGCCATGCTCGAGCCGACGATGGCGGCGGCCAGTACCCACGGCCGCGACGCCGGCGGACAGGGTGTCGACCCGCCCGGTGCGCAGCCATGGCGAATGGCGGTGTCGTCGCCGGGAAGCTTGCCGATCTGCGTCATCGGCGCAGTATCTACTTGCCGCGCGTGCGCAGCGTGCTGAAAACACCGGCGAGCGCGGCGCACACGGCAGCCACCGCCAGCGCGATGACCTGGCCGCGTCCCTCGTGCGGGCCCCACATGCTGAAGATGGCGGCCAGCATCACCGCGCCCAGCGTTTGCCCCGTAAGGCGCGCCGTGCCAAGCATGCCACTCGCGGCGCCGCTGCGATGCGGCGGCGGCGAGGTCACGATCGTGTGGTTATTGGGCGACTGAAAGAGCCCGAAGCCCGCGCCGCACAGCGCCATGCGCCACGCGATATTGAGGTTCGACGGATCGGCCGGCAGCGCCGCCAGCAAGCCGAGGCCGAGTGCCATCAGCGCCATGCCGATGCCGCCGAGCAGACCGTCTGGAACGCGTCCGATGAGCCGACCTGCGACCGGCGCTGCCACCACGATGGCGAGCGGCCATGCAGTGATCAGCAAGCCCGCCTCGATGTGCGAGCGGTGCAGCGTTTCGAGCAGCATGAAAGGCAGCGCGATGTACGACAGCATCTGCGCGCTGAAAGCGCCGACCGACGAGCACATCGACAGCGCGAAGACCGGGATGCGCATCAGGTCGATCGGGAACAACGGCACAGCCAGCGTGCGTTGGCGCAGCAGATAGAACACGCCGACGGCAATGCCGGCTGCCAGCAGCACCCACGCCATCGGGTCGGCGCCCCGCCCGCCTTCGCGCACGCCGAGCCGGTCGGCACCGATGAAGATCAGCGAGAACATCGCGATGTTCAGGACCACGTCGATCACCGAAAAACGCGAGCCGGCCGCCGGTGGATAGCGGTTGGCCGGCAGCGACTGCATGGCGAGGAAGAACACCACGATGCCGAGCGGCACGTTGAGTGCGAAGAGCCACGGCCAGGACCCTACCGAAAGAATCGCGGCCGCGACCGATGGCCCCGCGACGGACGCCGTGGCGACCACCAGCGAGTTGATCGCCATGCCGCGGCCCAGCTTTGCCGACGGATAGATGAGCCGCACCAGCGCCGCGTTGACGCTCATGATCCCGGCGGCACCCAGGCCCTGAAATGCACGCGCCGCGATCAGCGTGCCGAGCGAATTCGACAGGGTTGCGCCGAGCGATGCCAGCGTAAAGAACGCCATGCCGACGAGGTACACGCGCCGGTAACCGACCAGATCGCCGAGCGACGCCAGCGGCAGCAACAAGACGAGGATGGCGATCTGGTACGCGTTGACGACCCAGATGGCATGCGATGCGCTTGCGTTGAGTTCACGTGCGATGCCCGGCAGCGCCAGGTTGACGATGGTGCCGTCGAGCACCGCCACCGCGATGCCGAGAATGATGACGAGCATGGCGCGGTTGCGCGCCGGCTGGGGCAAGCCATCGGCAACCTTCGGTACGCCGGGTGTGCCCGCGGTCTTGGGCGCGTTCGAAGCGATCGCGCTCACAGCGCGCCCTCCAGCGCCGGCGCCGTGCGCCAGCCGCCCAGCGTGAGCCAGGTCAGCACCACCGCGACGAATGCGCCAGCCGCCATGCCCGCCACCATCGGCAACGGCCGGCCATCGGTGAAGAGCCCGACCAGCGCCATCATGAAAGCGCCGGTCAGCATTTGCAGCGTGCCGAGCAGCGCCGACGCCGTACCGGCGATGGCGCCATGCGCTTCGAGCGCCAGCACGCCGGTGGTCGGAATCACCAGCCCCATGAAGCCGCTGGCGATGAAGTACAGAACGATGAGCACCGCGAGCCGGTCGCCGCCCGACGCGAAGTACGAGAACATCGCCAGCATGACAGCGCCGCACGCCAGCACGCCGAACTTGACGACCCGCACCAGCCCGAAGCGCTCACCCAGCGCACCGGTGAACTGCGATGCGGCAATGAAGGCCGCCGCGTTGACGCCGAAGGCCACGCTGTAGACCGCCGGCGACAGGCCGTAGTGGTCGATCATCACGAACGACGAATTGGCCAGGTAGGTGAAGAAGCCGGCCATCGCGAAGGCGCCGATGAACACCAGGCCGAGGTAATGCCTGTCGCGCAGCAAGAGCCAGTAGGCGCCGAGCGCGCTCCCCAGGCTGCTTTCGACGCGCTCCGACGGCGGACGGGTTTCATCGAGCTGCGTGAACATCATCGCCATGCCCGCGACCGACGCCACCATGACGACCCAGAACACACCGCGCCACCCGCTCAACGCGATGACGCCGCTGCCCGCCAGCGGCGCGAGGATCGGCGACACGCTGAACACCAGCATGAGCAGCGACATCAGCCGCGCCGCGTCGGTGCCGGTGTGCAGGTCGCGCACGATGGCGCGCGGTATCGCCATGCCGGCCGCCGCGCCCAGCCCCTGGATGAAGCGCAGCACGATCAGCGTCTGGATGTCGGTGGCCATGGCGCAACCGATGCTGGCCAGTGCGAAAAGCGCCAAACCCGCATAAAGCGGCGGCTTGCGCCCGACCATGTCCGACACCGGGCCATACAGCAACTGACCGATACCCAGGGAGAGGAAGAAAGCCGTCAGGCTCATCTGCACGGCACCGATGTCGGCCCCCAGGCTTTGCCCGATGGCCGGGAGTGCCGGCAGGTACATGTCGATGGCGAAGGGACCGATGGCGGAGAGCAGGCCCAGGAGCAGGGCCATTTTCAAAAAACGAGAAGGCATGGTGCGATTGTTATGGTTTTTTTTGAAAGCATGCTGACGCTGCTCGTGGTAGCACTGGCGCTGCTGCAGGTGTCGCGCCGCTGGCCGGTGCCCTACCCGGCCATGCTGGCGCTGGCGGGCGTGGTGGTCGCCGCGCTGCCGTGGACCCCGGCGATCGGCATCGATCCGGCGCTGGCGCTGGCCTTGTTCATTGCCCCGGCGCTGCTCGATGCCGCATTCGACTTTCCGCCGCGGCACCTGCGGCGCTACTGGCTCTCGCTCATCTCGCTGGCGGCCGTTCTGGTGCTGTTGACCACCGCCGCCGTGGCATGGCTCGGTGTCGCAGTGGCCGGCCTTCCGCTGGCGGCGGCCATTGCGCTGGGTGCCATCGTGGCGCCGCCCGACGCCGCCGCGGCCAGTGCCGTGCTCGGCCGCTTCGAGTTGCCGCGCGCCACGGTCAGCGTGTTGAAGGGCGAGAGCCTCCTCAACGACGCGGTCGCGCTGCTCATCTTCAGCGCGGCGGTGGGATCGGTGGCGGCGTCTTCGGCGGGCGCGCCTGGCGCAGCCGGTGCAGCGGGCGCGGCCGCGGCCACGCCGGTGGCGCTGTGGCTGGCGGTGCCGGGCGGCCTGTTGCTCGGCTTCGTGATCGGCAAGATCCAGGTCGCCGTGTCGACGCCGCTGGCCGGTTCGCTGGGCGGCACGCTGTCGGAATTCATCGCGACCTTCGGCGCCTGGGTGCTGGCCGACCGGCTGCATCTGTCGGCCATCCTGGCGGTGGTCGCGCTGGCGATGACCGTGGCGCGCTACGCACCCGAGAAGACCGCGCCGCGCGACCGGGTGCATTCGTATTCGGTCTGGGACACGAGCGTGTTCGTGCTCAACGTGCTGGCCTTTCTCATGGTCGGGCTGCAGGCACGGGGCATCGTGACCCGGCTTCCGGCCAGGGAGCTGTGGCCGGCCATGGCTTTTGCCGGCACCGTGCTCGCCGTCGTGATCGTGGTGCGCATCGTCTGGGTGCTGTTCTACAACCGCGTGCTGCACTGGTTGTCGATCAAGCAGGGCTCGCGCAAGGTGCCGACGCTGGCGCAGGGCGTGCTGACCTCGTGGTGCGGCATGCGCGGGCTGGTCACTCTGGCCACCGCGCTGGCGTTGCCCCAGCACTTTCCCCAACGCGACCTGATCGTGCTGAGCGCCCTGGCCGTGGTGCTCGGCACGCTGGTGTTGCAAGGCCTGACGCTGGCACCGCTGATTCGCCTGCTGCACTTTCCGAAGGACACATCGTTCGACAAGGAATTGATCGCGGGTCGCGTCGCGCTGATCGACGCGGGCGAAGCCAGTGTCGAAAACGAACAGGGCGATGCGGCCGATGCGCTGCGCGAAACCCTGAAGGCCGACCGCGAGGCCGTCGACGCCGGCAAGCATCCGCGCGCGGCCGCCGAAATCGACGACCTCACCCGCCGCAGCATCGCGGCGCAGCGCACCCGCCTGGCCGGCCTGCGGCGTTCCGGCGAGATGGAAGACGACGTGTTCCACACGCTCGAAGAAGAGCTGGACTGGGCCGAGCTAGCTGCATCGCCGCCCAGCAGCTTCGAACTTGTCGAGGGCTGAGAGCGCCAACGCGCGAAGCGGGCGGATCGCTGGCGGATTGCCAGCGGATCGTCGTTAGCTCAGCGTGCGTTCCAGCGTGCGCTTCATGATGGCCGAGGCTTCTTCGACCATGGCGTTGATCGCCGGGGTCAGCGCATCGGGCAGCACGTCGGTGATCCAGACGATCTGGCAGCTGTCCGCCGCGGTCTGGAACACCTGTACCGACGCGTTGTGATGCGCCGCGCGGCCGCCGACCGCCGAGTACGCCAGCCGGTGCGCCGCATCGTCCACCGCCAGGATGATTTCGCGCGACACCAGACCGTTGGCGAAAGTGACGATGCGGGCTTTCGGTTCGAGCTTGACCTCGACGACGAAGCCGGGCACCAGCCGCTCGTGCACCAGCTCCCAGTCGCGCACGGCTTCCCACACCTGCTGGGCCGGCGCGTCGATGTCGATTTGCTTGTAGATGGATGCCATCGCCGTATTCAACCCCAGGGCGCGTCGAAAAGCGAGTCCATTCTGTTCGGTTGCGCACCTTCGAGGTGGAGCATCTTGAGTTTGGTCATCGCGCCGCCGCCCGCTGAAAAACCGCCGGACTTGTTGCCGGCGGCGAGGATGCGATGGCACGGCACGACCGGTGCGAAGGGGTTGTGGCCGAGCGCCTGGCCGACGGCGCGCGCCAGCGCCTTGTCGCCGAGCGCGACGGCAAGTTCGCCGTAGGTGCGCGTGTGGCCGGGCGGGATGGCGCGGGCCAATGCGTACACGCGTTGATTGAATTCGGGGACGCCGCGCATGTCGAGTTCGATCGAGAGCATGTCGTCCGGCGCGCCCTTCAACACGGCCTGCATGCGCGCGATGGCATCTTGCGCCAGAGCGCTCGGCGGCGCTTCGTCCAGCGAGGGGAAGCGGCGTTGCATGCGCTCGCGCGTCGCCTGCGCGTCGGCGTCCGCTTCCGGCAGTTGCACGCCGATCAGCGCTTGCGGCGACCACGCAATGCCGCACATGCCTACGGGCGTATCGAACAGCGCGAAGCCTTGCTCGTTCGCCGAGTCGATCAGGTCGCGCTGGTTCATGTCGTTGTCATGTTTTTTGGGGTGGGCCACGGCCGGCAAGGTCGACGTTCTCGAACAGAAAGTCAAGCACCACCCTCACCCGCGCCGGCAGCCGGCCGGCCTTGCCCAGATATACGGCGTGGATCGGCACGCGGTCGCCCGGATTAAATTCTTCGAGCACCGGCACCAGCCGCCCCGCATCGATGTCCGGCTGCACGTGATAGAACGACAGCCGCGCCAGCCCGACGCCGGCCATCGCCAGATGGCGCAGCGTTTCGCCATCGCTCGCGCGCACGCTGCCGATGACCGACACGTCCATCGGCTTGCCGTCGACCCGCAACGGCCAGTCGGGCACGTCGCGCCGGTAGCTGGAGCCGAGCAGGTTGTGCGCTTCGAGTTCTTCGGGCGTGTGCGGCGTGCCGTAGCGCTTCAGGTAGCCGGGCGAGCAAACGATCGCCTGGCCCGTATCGCCGAGCCGGCGCGCCACCAGCTCCGAAGCCGCCAGCGCACCCCAGCGGATCGCGATGTCGGTGCGCTCGTCCATCAGATCGACCACGCGATCCGTCAGCGCGATGTCGAGCGTCACCTGCGGATGCAGTTCCAGAAAGCGCGCGACCAGCGGCACCAGGATGTGCTGCCCGAAAGAGATGCTGGCGTTGATGCTGACCCGGCCGCGCGGCATGGCACCGGCCGCGGCGCAGCGCTCGGCCTCGTCCATGTCGGCCAGCACGCGCGTGCTGCGCTCGTAGAACTGCGTGCCTTCGGGCGTCAGCTGCAGCTTGCGCGTCGAGCGATGCACCAGCAGGATGCCGAGCCGGGCTTCGAGCCGGCCGACCAGCTTGCTGATGGCCGAAGGCGTCATGTTCAGGCTGCGTGCCGCGGCTGAAAATCCCCCGCGCTCCACCACCTGCACGAAGGCCTCCATTTCGCCGGAGCGGTTGATCTCGATGCGGGGCATGGCGGTGTGCGTTCGGTGGTCGCGTTCGGCGATTAATGTGAATTCAAGTCACAAGAGCAGTTCGAGGCCGCATTCTAGTCAAAGGCCGCACCAGCGCGCACCATGCAAGGCATCATGCCAATCGCTCTCCTTGCCCTCACCGCCGGTGCCTTCGGAATAGGCACCACCGAGTTCGTCATCATGGGCCTGCTGCTGCAGGTTTCGTCGGACCTTCACGTCACCATCGCCAGCGCCGGACTGCTGATTTCGGGCTACGCGCTCGGCGTCGCCATCGGCGCGCCGCTGCTCACCATAGCCACCCGCAAGCTTCCCCGCAAGACGGTGCTGCTGGCGCT
>JAQGMP010000247.1 GCA_028292285.1 Variovorax sp.
TCGATGCCGCTGTCGGTGGTGGCGGAATACAGCGCGACCGGAATGTGGACGAGGCCGAAGCTGATGGCGCCCTTCCAGAGGACGCGTGGCGCATGTTTCGAATCGGGCATGGAAATATCCTCCAGCACTCGACAGTAGGCGCGCTGCGCCGCGAAACCTGTAGGAACGAAGCTAAAGCACCCGGTCGCTTTCGACCGCGAAGTAGAACCACTCGGTGCCCGGCAGCGCTTCGGCATTGGGAAACACGATGAAGCCGTTGCGCTCGGCGTGCAGCATGGTGCCGTCTTCGCGCACGCCGATCGGCTCGCCCTGCGCCACCGCGTCGAAGGTCGCCCATTCGCGCACGAACTGATCTTCTTCATGCGCGCGGTCGGTCACGCTCACCAGCCGCAGCAGGGCGGGCGCTGTCGCGATAGATGCGGCGGGGGATGTGGCGGCCACCGGCACGGTGGCTTCTTGCGCCGCGAGCATTCCCAGCGTGCGCAGCGCCGACAGGATCGCGCGGTACGCGACCTCGGGTGCGGCCGGGTCGCGGTGCTGACCGCATTCCAGCGTGACGCCGTAGCCGCCCTGGCTGCGCATGTACTCGTTGGTGCCCCAGCCGAACGCCAGCGCGGCATCGTCCACCGGCGCGCCGCCCGGCAAGCCGGCACGCTGCGCCAGGCCGGCGGCGTAGATGTCGAGCCATCCCTCGACCACGCGCGACGTGCCGAGATGCAGCGCCAACTGCCCCTCTTCGTGCGCGCGCGCAAACGGTTCCAGCCCGCCCTGGTTGTCGCGCGGCCCGATCATCGCGAACGCATCGCCGGCGCTCTGGAACGAGTGCAGGTCGAGCAGCACGTCGTGCCGGTCGAGCAGCGGGCACAGCAGGTTGGTGATGCGCGCTTCGTAGTCGGCCGGCACGGCGCTCGGTTGAAACAGCCGGTTGAGGTTGCGCTCGCCTTCGCGCCGATGCCGTTGCCGGGCCAACGGATTGGCGACCGGCACCATCGTCAGCGTACCGCGCTGCAGGGTCAGCGCGCCGCTGTCGAGTTCGGCCAACACGCGTTCGATGCCGACCGTGCCGCAGGTTTCGTTTCCATGCACACCGCCGAGCACGATCAGGCGCGGCCCCGGCGCGGTCGATTCGAAGCCGTGGATGCGCAGGGGCGCAACAGCGTGAGGCAAGGTCATCGAACGATCCTACAGCGACCGGCAGGACGGTCCTACCGGGAAAAGGCGGGCCCGGTGCGAAAAACGAGGCTTACAGGAGCACCGCCATGGCAACCAAAAAACCGACCGATCCAGGTCAGCCCGATTCGGTCAAGAACGCTGAGAGCGGCAAGACCAAACCCCAGCAGGACGGGGAGTCGGCCCCCAAGTTACCGCACGAGCGTGACCAGTCGTCCGACAGCCAGGAAACGGCCGACGGCAAACCCACGCGGGTCGGCAAGCAGGGCCACGACGACGTGGAGCGCGGCCTGGTCGACACCAGCCTCAGCCCGGTCACCGACAAGGTCTACAACGACAAGGTCGCCAAGCGCTGATCAGTCGCGCGACGGCACAGCGCCTGCCAGTTCGGCCCGCATCGCCGAGATGACCTTCGCGTAGTCCGGCTGGGTGAAGATCGCGCTGCCGGCCACAAAAGTGTCGGCGCCGGCGCTCGCCACCCGGGCGATGTTGTCGACCTTGATGCCGCCATCCACTTCGAGCCGGATGTCGCGCCCGCTCTGCTCGATGCGCTTGCGGGCGTCTTCGATCTTGCGCAGTGTCGTGTCGATGAAGCTCTGGCCACCGAAGCCGGGGTTGACGCTCATGATCAGGATCAGGTCGACGTCGTCGATGACCCAGTCGAGCACTTCGAGCCCGCGCGCCGGGTTGAACACCAGGCCCGCCTTGCAGCCCGCCGCCTTGATGGCCTGAACGCTGCGGTGCGTGTGCGGCGAGGCATCCGGGTGAAAGCTGATGAAGTCGGCGCCGGCCTCGGCGAACGACGCGGCCAGCGCGTCGACCGGCTCGACCATGAGGTGCACGTCGATCGGAATCGCAACGCCGGCGGCAGTTTTGGCATGCGGCTTGAGCGCGTGGCAAATCATCGGGCCGAAGGTCAGGTTCGGCACGTAATGGTTGTCCATCACGTCGAAGTGAATCCAGTCGGCGCCGGCGGCGATGACCTGCTCCACTTCGGCGCCGAGACGCGAAAAATCGGCAGACAGGATGGAGGGCGAGATGCGGAATTGGCGGGATGGCGTGCTCATTCCCCGATTGTCGCAAAGCAGGCTGCGGGTACCATCGCCGCATGTCCGACAGCCCGATGACCGTCAAGGTCGAGCCCCGTTTTCTGCCCGAACAATCGTCGGCGGAGGACCATGTCTACACCTTCGCCTACACGGTGACGGTGACCAACACCGGCGAGGTGCCGGCCCAGTTGATCGCCCGCCACTGGCTCATCAACGATGCCTCGGGTCACGCGCAGGAGGTCAGGGGCCTCGGCGTGATCGGCCAGCAGCCGTTGCTGGCGCCGGGCGAATCGTTCCGCTACACCAGCGGCTGCCGCCTGCAGGCGCCCAGCGGCACCATGCACGGCAGCTATTTCGTGGTGAACGAAGCCGGCGACCGCTTCGACGTGCCGATCCCGATGTTCGTGCTCGAAGCCAACTCGGACGGTCGGCCCAGCACCCGCGTTCTGCATTGACCCGCGTCGCGGTGCCGCCGCAACCCGGCCGGATGTGATGGTTTTCCGATGATGTCTTTCTTCTCTTCGCTCCCGTCTTTCACGGCAATGACCAACGAGCTCATGGGCTTCTGGTCGGAGTGGGCGCGGCCGACGGCCGGCTTGCCGATCGTGCTGTGGTCGCTGCTGCTCGCGGTAGCGGCCGCGGCGGGCCATCTGGTGCAGCGCTACATGGGCATGCCGAAGGTGGTCGGCTATTCGATCGTCGGCACCATCGTCGGTTTCGCTGGCTTCGAGGGGGCGCTCTGGCCGCTGCAGGGCATCAGCCTGTTCCTGCTGGAACTGGGCGTGGCGGTGGTGCTGTTCGAAGCGGGTGGCCGCCTGCCGCTGCGCTGGTTTCGCTACAACCCGATGGTGCTGCTGCAGAGCATTCTCGAAGCGTCGCTGACGTACTTCGCGGTGTTCTGGGCGCTGCACTGGCTGGGCATCCCGGACCCCGTTGCCAATCCGATCGCGCTGATGGCGATCGTCGCGTCGCCCGCCGTACTGAGCCGCGTGCTGATGGACACCCGCGCTTCCGGCCCGGTGACCGACCGCGCCATGACGCTGGCCACGCTCAACACTTTCTATGCGCTGGCGCTCGGTTACGCCCAGGCCGGCCTGATCGAACGGGCGCCGCAAGGGCTGGTGCAAAAGCTGTATCCGGTCGGCGTGGTGCTGGGCCTGTCGTTCGTGGTCGGCGCCGTCATGGCGCTGGCATTGCGCTCGGCGCTGCGCTTCATGAGCCCGACCAGCGAAAACACCTCGATCCTGCTGCTCGCCATCATCGCCGCCGGCGCGGCGCTCACCGCGCACATCGGCGGCTCCGCACCGCTGGCCGCACTCATCGGCGGCGTGTTGCTGAAGCAGCTCAA
>JAQGMP010000253.1 GCA_028292285.1 Variovorax sp.
CCGCCACGCTGAAGCGGCCGCTGCTCGTCAAGGGCGAGCCGGGCACCGGCAAGACGATGCTGGCCGAGGAAGTGGCCACGGCCCTGAATCTGCCGCTGCTGCAGTGGCACATCAAGTCGACCACCAAGGCGCAGCAGGGGCTGTATGAATACGATGCCGTTTCGCGCCTGCGCGATTCGCAGCTCGGCGATGAAAAAGTCAAGGACATCCACAACTACATCGTCAAGGGCGTGCTGTGGCAGGCCTTCACGGCCGATGAGCCGGTGGCGCTGCTGATCGACGAGATCGACAAGGCCGACATCGAATTTCCGAACGACCTGCTGCGCGAAATCGACCGCATGGAGTTCTACTGCTACGAGACGCGTGAGCTCATTCGCGCCAAGCATCGGCCGCTGGTGTTCATCACGTCGAACAACGAGAAAGAGCTGCCCGACGCCTTTCTGCGCCGCTGCTTCTTCCACTACATCAAGTTCCCCGACGCGTCCACGATGAAGCAGATCGTCGACGTGCACTTCCCCGGTTTGAAGCAAGAGTTGCTGACCGCGGCGATGAAGACGTTCTACGACGTGCGCAATCTGCCGGGCCTGAAGAAGAAGCCGTCCACTTCGGAATTGCTCGACTGGCTCAAGCTGCTGGTGGCCGAAGACATTCCGCTCGAAGCACTGCAGAGCAAGGAAGACAAGGTGGCGGTGCCGCCGCTGGTCGGCGCGCTGCTTAAGAACGAACAGGACGTGACGCTGTTCGAAAAGCTGGTCTTCATGCAGCGCAACAACCGCTGAGGCCATGGCTTCGACGCCGCACCCGACGAGCCAACTGCTCATTCTGGGCGTCGCGCAGGCGGTGCTGTTCGTCGCGGGCGGTCTCCTGGGCCGATGGATCGGCATGGCGCTCGGCGTCGACGCTTTTGCCAGCACCGGCTACAGCGCTCGCGAGATGATCGGCATTTTGCTGGTCGGCCTTGGCGCCGGCGGCGGACTGCAGTTGGCGCGCGTCTGGTACACGCGCCGGTATGGCAACCCCCGAGGCTGAACACATGGCTTTCGTCGAACCGGTCACCCTCTCGTCGCGCGGCATTGCGCTGGTACCGCTGGCGCTCTCGCATGAAGCCGGTCTGCGCGCCGCGGCCGCCGACGGCGAGTTGTGGAAACTGCGCATCACCTCGGTGCCAGAGCCCGACGACACGCGCGGCTACATCGAGACGGCGCTGCAGATGCGCGAGGCCGGCAACCGCTTCGCCTTCGCGGTGACCGATGAAGCCACGGGCACGGTGCTCGGCAGCACCAGCTATCACGACATCCTGCCCGCGGTAAAGCGCGTCGAGATCGGCTACACGTGGTACGCAAAGCGCTGCCAGCGTACGCACATCAACACCACCTGCAAGCTCCTGATGCTCAGTCACGCGTTCGATGTGCTCGACTGCGCCGTGGTCGGCTGGCGCACCGACAACTTCAACCATGCATCGCAGCGCGCCATCGAGCGGCTCGGTGCGCGCAAGGACGGCGTGGTCCGCGGCCATGCGATGCGTCGCGACGGCACCATCCGCGACACGGTGATGTACAGCCTGCGCTCGGGCGAATGGCCCGAGGTCAAGGCGCAACTGCTCTATCTGCTCGACAAGCCGCGCCTGGACGAACGGCAAGCAGCAACCGACAAGGAGTGATCCGCCATGCTGATCGACTTTTTCTACACCCTGCGTTCGGCCAAGCTGCCGGTTTCCGTCAAGGAATACCTGGTGCTACTCGAGGCGTTGAAGGCCGACGTGGTCGGGCCGAATTCCGACGATGCCTTCGGGCTCGATGACTTCTATTACCTGTCGCGCACGTCGCTGGTAAAGGACGAGAAGCACTACGACAAGTTCGATCGCGCTTTCGCCGCCTACTTCAAGGGCGTCGACATGCTGACGGACTTCACCAAGGAAGCGCCGCTCGACTGGCTGCGCAAGACGCTGGAGCGCGAGTTCACCACCGAAGAAAAAGCCAAGATCGACAAGATGGGCTGGGACGAGCTCATGGAAACGCTCAAGAAGCGCTTCGAGGAGCAAAAGGAGCGGCACGAAGGCGGCAACAAGTGGATCGGCACCGGCGGCACTTCGCCGTTCGGCAACGGTGGCTACAACCCGCAGGGCGTGCGCATCGGCGGTGCCGGCAAGAACAAGAGCGCGGTCAAGGTGTGGGAGCAGCGGGCCTACAAGGACTACGACGACAGCCAGGAACTCGGCACGCGCAACATCAAGATCGCGCTGCGGCGCCTGCGCAAGTTCGCGCGCGAAGGACACGACGAAGAGCTCGACCTCGACCACACCATCCAGTCGACCGCGGCCAATGCTGGCTACCTCGACATCAAGATGCGCCCCGAGCGTCACAACAACGTCAAGGTGCTGTTGTTGATGGACGTCGGCGGCACCATGGACGAGCACATCCAGCGCGTCGAGGAGCTGTTTTCAGCGGTCAAGACCGAGTTCAAGCACCTCGAGTTCTATTACTTCCACAACTGCGTTTACGACTTCATGTGGAAGAACAACAAGCGCCGCTTCTCGGAAAAATTCGCGACGCTCGACATCCTGCGCAAGTACAACAAGGACTACAAGCTCATCTTCGTCGGCGATGCCACCATGAGCCCGTATGTAATCCTGCAGCCGGGCGGCAGCGTCGAATACAACAACGAAGAAGCGGGCGCCGAGTGGATCCAGCGCCTGACCCATGCCTTCCCGAAATTTGCCTGGATCAATCCTGAACCGCAGGGTGTCTGGCAGTACCGCCAGAGCATTGCCGTTATGCAGCAACTGGTGTCGAACCGCATGTACCCACTGACGCTCAAGGGTCTGGAAGAAGCCATGCGCTTGCTGTCCAAATAGACCTCCCGCCGGGGTCGATCCTGGGCCGAAAACGAAATTTGAGCGTTTCGCTACTTTCAGATACATTAATACAAACGTTCACAAATTCGATCCCAAGCCCAACACCATCATGTCGATCAGCGTCGCGCCCGAAATTTTTACCTCGGCCACGGAAGTCGCGTCCCTGGGACAGCTGGAACGTGCGCCCGTCGCCAATACGGTGACCATTCGCGGCGTTCGGCTGCCATTGGACGAGTTGGTGAATTACAAGCTGTTCGAGGCTGAACAGCGACAGCGCTTTCGCGACGAGTTGCTGGTCGCCAAGCCGTTCCCGCATCTGGTGATCGAAGGCATCTTCAACCCGTTGCTGCTGGAACTGGTGCTGGAAGAGTTCGAAACACTGTCGACCGGCGGTTGGCTCGACGTCAAAAGCCGCTACGAATCGTTTCGCCGCTCGGTGATCGGTGCCCGCCTCGGGCCGGCCTCGCAGATTTATTTCGACATCGTCAACTCGGGCTGGTTCACCGAATGGGTGTCGAGCATCACCAGCCGGCCGTTTTTGCTGCCCGACCCGCAATTGCACGGTGGTGGCCTGCACGAAAGCCGCACCGGTGCCTCGTTCGCGATTCATCGCGATTTTGGGCGCCACACCGAATCCGGTCTGATCAACGAAATGGTGTTCATCACCTATCTCAACAAAGGCTGGGAGCCGGCCTGGGGTTCGGCGCTCGAACTCTGGGACAAGAAGAAGAACGCCTGCATCACCAAGGTGCAGCCGGAATTCGGCCGCAGCGTTTTCATGCTGCACGGCAAGGCGAGCTACCACGGGCACACCGACCCGCTCAATGCGCCCGACGGTCGGCCGCGTCGCTCCATTGCCGCCTACTACTACAGCAGCCCCGAAGCCGGCAAGCCGAGCCGCGACATGCTCAACACGATCTTCATGAACCGCCGGCCCGTCGATAAGGCCCTCGCCGTCGCGCGCGTGCTGACGCCGCCGATCGTCTGGTCGACCATCAAGAAGGTCACCGGCCGCTGAGCCCATCGCAGAGCATGTGACCCTGCGCCGCCGCAGGGCATATCGGGTGCGCTGACCTTGCTGTCAGAATCGACCCGATGGTCAGGAGGGTGCCCCTATTTGCGCCGGCGTGGATGCCGGCTTTGCTTTTTGCGAGTGTCCTTCTTCTGCAGGGATGCAGCGTGCTGTCGAGCCTGACAGGCCGTACGCCGCCCGCCGATGCGCCGGAAGGCGCGCCGGTCGCCAGCAGCGGTACGCAGCGCGACAAGCGCGACGCTTTTACCCTCGAAGTGCGCGGCCCCGACGCTGTTCGCGACTACCTCAACCGGCATCTCGAAATCCAGCGCTACCGGCAGGTCGACGACCTCGGTGCCGCCGAACTCTCGCGCCTGATGGTCGCGGCAGAGCCCAACGCACGCGAACTGCTCGGCACGCTGGGCTACTTCACCCCGACGCTGACGCTCGAACTGAAAGAAACGCCGACGGGCGCGAAAGCCCCGCGCGAAGTCGTGATCACGGTCGAGCCTGGCGAAGTGACGCACGTGAGCGCCGTGCAGATCGGCTTTGCCGGTCCGATCGAGAACGACCCGACATCGCAAGCGCAGCGCGACGCGGTGCGCGTCGACTGGTCGTTGCGCGCCGGGCAGCCGTTCAATCAGCTGGCGTGGGACAACGCGAAGGCCGTGGCATTGCGCAACTTGACGGCCAAGCGCTATCCGACCGGTAGCATTCTGAAGAGCCTCGCCGATGTCGATGCGGACCGCCAGGAGGCCAAGCTGTCGGTCGACTACCAATCCGGACCAGCCTATCGCTTCGGCCCGCTGCAGGTACGTGGAAGCGAACGCTACGACGCCGACGGCGCGCGCCGCCTGGCCCGTGTGCCGACCGGTGCCGACTACGACCAGCAAAAGCTGCTCGATGCCCAGCAGCGCCTCGCCAGCAGCGGCTACTACGACTCGGTTTTCCTGACACTCGACACCGACGGCATGAACCCGCTGGCGGCACCGGTGACAGCCCAATTGCGCGAAGCACCGCTGCAAAAAGTCGTGCTCGGCGCAGGCTTCACGACCGACAGCGGTCCCCGGCTTTCCGTCGATCACATCGACAACCGCATGCCGGTACTCGGCTGGCGCGCCGTGTCGCGCCTATCGGTCGACCGCGAGACCCGCTCGCTCGGCTCGGAATGGAACGACATCCCCGGCGACAACGGGTGGCGCTGGTTCGCCAGCGGCGAGCTCAAGCGCGAAACCGCGGGCACTTACGACGTGGACAGCGGCCGGTTGCGCAGCGGCCGCAGCAAATCGGGCGACCACATCGACCGCAGCTACTTCCTGCAGTACGACTACGCGCAAAACCGCGGCTACGATGCACCGCCGTCGGCTTCGGCCGTCAGCGCCAACTGGGGCTGGACCGGCCGCTATTTCGACAACAACACCGCGCCGACACGCGGTCAGGCGTTGGCACTCGAAGTCGGACTGGGCTACACGCTGACCGGCGAAAAGACGCCGTTTACCCGCACCTACGCGCGCTGGCTCGGCATCGTGCCGATCGGGACCGCGCAGTCCGAAGACGGCACACAGGCGCGTCGCAGCCGGCTCCAGTTGCGGCTCGAAGGCGGCGTGGTCGCGGCCAAGGACAGCGCGCAAATCCCGTCGACGCTGATGTTCCTGACGGGTGGCGACACCACGGTGCGCGGCTACAGCTACCGGCAGATCGGCACCGTGCGCAGCGACGGCACGATCGTCGCAGGCCGCTACCTTGCAGTGGCCAGCGTCGAATGGCAGCGCCCGGTCGTCTACGGCGGCAAGTTGACGGATTTCGAAAGCGTGACCTTCGTCGATGCCGGTGCCGTGGCCGACAAGCCCGCGATGCTGAAAGCGAAAGTCGGCGTGGGCGCTGGCGTGCGCTGGCGCAGCCCCGTGGGGCCGGTGCAAGCCGATGTGGCGTACGGCGTCGACGTGAAAAAATTCAGGCTGCATCTGCGGCTCGGCTTCACTTTTTGAGATCGCGCCAGCCGACAAGCACGATGAGCAGCGAAGCCGAATCTCCACCCCCGACCGAGCCCACGGGCCCGCCGGCAGAAGCGCCGCCGGTGCGACGCTCGCGCACGCGGCGTGCAGTGCGTGCGCTGGCATGGAGTTTCGCCGGGTTGATCGCGCTCGTGCTGGTACTGACCGCGGGAGCGTGGTGGTGGCTGGGGTCGAACCAGTCGCTGGCTTTTGCGCTGACGCAGGCGGCACGCCATCTGCCGGCCGGCCAGTCGCTGGAAAGCCGCGAGGTCAGCGGCTCGCTGCGCGCCGGCGGCCGCATCGGCTGGCTTCGGTGGCAAGGCCCGACGCTCGCGGTCGAAGTGCACGACGCGGCGATTGGATGGCAACTCGCGCCGCTCTTGAAGCGCAAGGTGCATCTGGGTGAAGTGCATGCGGCGCAGTTGTTGATCGAGCGCCGCGGTCCGCCGAGCACGACCCCGACCGAACCGCTGGAGCAACTCGCGCTGCCGATCGATGTCGAGTTTCCGTTTCGCATCGACGACCTGCACTGGACCGGCCCGCCCGCGTTGCAGGCGACAAACCTGTCGGGCACCTACAAATACGTCAACGCGCAGCATGCGCTGGATGTCACCGGTGTCGACATCGCCGACGGGCACTACAGCGCCCGCGTTGCCTTGCAAGGCCCGGCACCGATGGCGATCGACGCTGCGATCGATGGTCGTGTGAAAGCGCCGCTGGCCGAAAGCCGCAGCATCGATGTCATGGCCGACGCGACGATCAAGGGCACGCTGGCCGGCGCCGCGGCGCGCTTGCAAGTTGCCGCGCAATTGAGGCCAGTCGATGCCGCCGCGACTGCGGCGCTGCCGACGACGCCGAACGCTGTCACGCCATCCGCTCCATCGACCTCTTCGAATTCACCGGCCCTCACCGGCGAGCCCATGCAAGCTGCGCTGCAGGCCCGGATCGCGCCGTGGCTGCCGCAGCCGGTGATCGATGCGCATGTCGATCTGCGCAACGTCGACGCCGCCAGCCTCTGGCCCGGTGCACCGCGAACGCAGTTGACGGGCAGCGTCGCGCTGCAGCCCGACGCGGCCGTGGGACCGGCCGCATGGCAGGCGCGCGTCGACGTCCGCAACGCGCTGCCCGGCGCCTGGGATCTCGGCAAGCTGCCGCTCGAACAGGTCGAGGCCGACGTCGGCTTCGACGGCACCGCCTGGAAGATCGCCGACGCCACGGTGCACGCCGGCGGTGGCCGGATCGATGCCGAAGGCGCTTGGGCACCCGCCCCCGCGCCTTGGCAGGCGAGCGCCACCGTGCGCGGCGTCAAGCCCGGCGAACTGCACACCGAGCTGGCGGGCGCGCCGATCAGCGGACGCGTCACTGCCGAGCAACGCGGCGACGCACTGACCTTCGACGTGGCGTTGCAAGCCGAGGGCGGTGCCGGCAGCAACGCGCTCAAAGGGCTGAAGCTCGATCGTGCTGTGGCGCAGGGGCAGTGGCAGTTTCAAAACCAGGTGCTCGACCTGCGCACGCTGCGCATCAACGCCGAGCGAGCGAGCATCGACGGCAAGTTGCAAGTGCGTGTCGCCGAGCAGGCCGGTAGCGGCAACTTGAATCTGGTGCTGCCGGGCGCCAGTGCCGAACTGCAGGGGCGCGTTGCACCGAACCAGGGTAGCGGCGAACTCAAGGCGCGCATCGACGACGCGGCGACGCTGCAAAAATGGATCGAAGAACTGCCCGGTCTTTCCTCGGCGTTCGGTGGAAGCAGTGCGCTAGGCGCGGCCCGACTCGATGCCAGCTGGCAGGGCGGCTGGCTGGCAGTGCAGCGACGCTTGCAGAGCGCCACGACGCCGTCGCCGCGCGGCACCGCGGAGCCGACCGTGCAAGCCACGTTGACCGCGCAGAAGCTCGATCTCCGCTTGCCCACGCCCGCGAGCGGCGCGACATCGAACGGATCCACCGCATCCACTGCATCGACCGTTCAACTGCGCGGCATTCGCGCGGAGCTGGCCGGCAGCCTCGCACAGGCCACGCTGTCATTGCAGGGCGAGGCCAGCACGGGCACGCAGAAGATCACGCTCGACACGCGTGCCAGCGGCGGCCTCGAACGCGCCGA
>JAQGMP010000271.1 GCA_028292285.1 Variovorax sp.
CCCGCAGGCGCGGGGATTAACCGACCGCCTCAAATGGGCTCGTCTTGTTCATGCGGTGTTCCCCGCAGGCGCGGGGATTAACCGCCGATCTCGACGCGCTGCACGACATCAACGTGGTGTTCCCCGCAAGCGCGGGGATTAACCGACCGGCAATTGTGAGCAATCAGGCCCCACTAGGTGTTCCCCGTAGGCGCGGGATTAACCGGCTTCGCGCTGCCAAGTCGAAATCGACGAGGAATGTTCCCCGCAGGTCCCAGGACTAACCGTTCGCACGCGAAACGCCTCCGGCAAAAAGTGCTCCCCGCAACCGCCGGGATTAACCAAACCCCTCCAACCACCTTCACCGCCCAGCCTCAATCGGATTCCCATACAACGGCCTCGCCCCGAACTGCGTGCTCACCGCATACGCGACCCCGCTCGCCAGCATCACCGGCACCGTCAGCTGAAACTGGTTCGTCATCTCCAGCACCATCACGATCGCCATCAGCGGTGCATGCGTGACCGCAGCCAGCACCGACGACATGCCGATCACTGCCAGCATCCGCGGATCGCCCACCCAAGCCGCCGGCAAGTACAACGACGCCACCTGCGCGAGCACGCTGCCGGCCGTCGCGCCCACGAACAGCGACGGTGTGAACACGCCGCCGATCGCGCCGCTGCCGGCGCTCAACACCGTCGACAGCACCTTGGCCAGCAGCACCACCGCGAGCCATTGCCAGGCCTGTCCGCCTTGCAGCACTTGAGACACCACGCTGTAGCCATTGCCCCAGACCTCCGGCAGCAAGGCCGACAGCAGTCCGACCAACAAGCCGCCCAGGCCCAACCTCAGCGGCAGCGAGCGCACCTTGCCGAAGCCCGATCGGGCCTTTTCCAACAAGCTCAGCAGGCTCCAGCCGAGTCCGCCGAACACGATGCCGGCGAGCAGGGCGATCCCCAGGCTGGTGGGTGCCATCTCCAAGGTCGAGGTCGTGTAGAGCGGCTTGGCCTCCACCAGCCAGTAGATGAGCGAGCCGGCGGTGGCCGAGGCGATGAGCACGGGCGCCACCGCGTGCCGCGCGAAGAAGCCGAGTGCGAGTTCCAGCACGAACACCACGCCGGCCACCGGCGCGTGATAGGCCGAGCCGATGCCGGCGGCAATGCCGCACACCATGATCGCGTTGCGTTGATCGGGCGCGAGCGGTACCACGCGTGACAGTCAGGCGCTCAACCAGGCGGCGAGTTGCACCATCGGGCCCTCGCGGCCGATGGAGGCGCCGGTGCCCACCGACAGCAAGGCCGAGACCGTGCGGGTGAGGGTGGTGCGGTCGTTGAGCTCGACATGGCCGGCGCGTGCCGCGTCGATGTAGTCGAGGTGCTGGTCGCCGAGCGGGCCCTTGCGCGCCCAGCGGCCGCCCCATTGCAGTACAAGCCCGGCCAGCACGCCGCCCACGGTGCACACCAGGGCGCGGTGCCACGGCGTCAACGAGCGCGCGGCCGCCACGAGTCCGCCGCTGTGCGAAGTGGCGATCCATTCGACCTGTTGGATGGCCCAGCGAAAGCCCACCGTCGATGCGGCGGCGAGCGCGCCGGCCACCGTCGCCCAGATCCAGAGCCGCACGGTGCGGGCGGCCGGAGCGAGCGCTCGAAAACGGTATGGTTTGCGGTCGGGAGGAGGGGGGACGGGGTGCTGTCCGGAAGACGCCATGGAGTGAACCTGTTTCAACTTCGGCGCTCGACTCCTCCTGCCGATGCGCTGCGAAGGGCAGTCTGCCATGCAGGCCGCTTCGCGGCATGAACATTGCCGTCGTCCGGGCGCCCTGTGGCACGGGCGTTGATGGCGGCACGAGCCGAATCAGTGTGGAACCGAACCGAGGGACGCAATGCCAGACACCGATACCTTTCATGAATGCCAACCGCACATTGATCAGCGGCTGATCGCGGATGCTTCACCGCGCCGCACACGCCGGCGCTCCCCATGGACCCACGCACTCAAGGGCCTGCTCGCGCCGGCCCTGATGGTGGTCTGCATGGCGCAGGGCAACGCGCAAGCGCGGCGCCCCGGCGCCGACGCGAACGCCGCCCCGGTCACCATGCCCTGCATCGGCGGCCTGTGTGTGGCCGATGCCCTGCACTCGCTGCTCGATCTGCCGTGGCAGCCGGTGGCTGCGCCGCGGCCCTCGCGCACGCCGTTGCCGGCGATGGACCGCATCACCCACTCGCTGCGCGGCGACGCCGCGGTGGTCTCGACGGTGCTTCGCTACTGGCCGAGCCGCTGGTTCGACGGCCCGGCGCTCAAGGCGCTCGACTCGATCGACGCGCTCTGCGAAGACGTGGGCGTGTGGTGGCGGCCGCGCGCCCGGTTGGTGCGCAAGGACCGCCCGAACCTGCTCGTGACCTTCGAGCCCGTGCTGTCGGCAACGGGCGCGCAGGCCTTCCGCATCGCGACGATCTTCATGCAGCTGCCCAACGCCGTGCAGCAACCGGACGCCTCGAGCCGGCGCGCCGAGCTGGAGGCCCGCTTCCAAGGCTTCCCGACCTATCCGACCGACGACACCCCCGGCGTTCGATGGCTG
This sequence comes from Variovorax sp., assembly GCA_028292285.1. Lineage (GTDB taxonomy): Bacteria > Pseudomonadota > Gammaproteobacteria > Burkholderiales > Burkholderiaceae_C > Variovorax. The sequence continues at coordinate 2,553 of JAQGMP010000271.1, forward strand.
ACCGACGCGAAAGGCGCCGTGTCCCTCAAGCTGTTCGCGCCGGTGGGTGATGCGCAGGCACGCGCCTCGCAGCTGCGGGAGCAGGCCAAGTGCCAGCTGCCGGCCGATGTGTCGAACGTGCCTGCCGCGAGCACGCCTGATGCGGCCGCCGCGGCATCCGCACCCATGGCGCCCACGACGTCCACGATGCCCACCACGCCCGCCAGCGACGCGTCGAACGCCAGCCTTCCGCCTCGTCCCGAATCGGGTCCGAGCTCGTAGCCAACCGGCGGATGCGGAACGGCATCTGCCCTCACACGCTTTGCCAACGACGAACCCGCAGTGCCCCACTTCATCGCCCCCAACCGACAAGGCCTGGTCTACGCCGTCAAGATCCTCACGGGGCTGTTGTTCGTCTGGTTCAGCCTCACCGCGCTGGGCCTCGAAGAGCCGTACTGGGCGGTGGTCTCGCTGATCGTCACCGTCGAGCCCGACTACACCGTGGCCCGCAAGACCTTCACCGCGCGGACCATCAACACGGCCGTCGGCTCGGTCATTGCGATGCTCACGCTGCTCTTCGTGGGCCACGGCGTGTGGGCCATGGTGATGGCCACCACCGCGGCCACGCTCATCGTGCTGTCGCTGCGCGGCTACCCCACCAACTGGCGCCTCGCCCCCATCACCGTCGTGGTCCTCATGGCCGCCGCCGCCAAGGGCTCGACGGTGCACGAAGAACTCCACCTGTCGCTGCTGCGCTGCGCCGAAGTGCTCTACGGGAGTGCTATTGCACTGATCTTCTCGTGGCTGTATCGACGGTTCGTGGGGGAGAAGGATTGAATGAAAAAATCCCGGCAGTTGATTCGAGGCGTCAACTGCGGAGAATTTTTCATTCATGCCGGCGCCTGAAGCGCGTCCGACACTCGCCACATCCGATGCCCCACGGCTGACCGCATCAACACAAGGACCCACCATGGCCGACCTCCTCATTCGCAATGCCGCTTTCCCCGATGGCCGCACGGGCCTGGATGTGTTGGCCGACGGTGGCCGCATCACCGCGGTCGGCCGCAACCTCAAGGCGCAGGCGGCGCGAGAGATCGATGCGCAAGGCTGGCTGTTGTCGCCGCCGTTCGTCGATCCGCATTTCCACATGGACGCCACGCTCAGCTACGGCTTGCCGCGTGTGAACCAGAGCGGCACGCTGCTGGAGGGCATCAGCCTGTGGGGCGAGTTGAAGCCCTTGCTGGCGCAGGAGCATCTGGTGGAGCGCGCGTTGCAGTACTGCGATTGGGCCGTCGCCAAGGGGCTGCTCTCGGTGCGCACGCATGTGGACATCTGCGACGACCGGCTGCTGGCGGTGGAGGCGCTGCTGCACGTCAAGCAGAAGGTGGCGCCCTACCTCGACCTGCAGCTGGTGGCGTTTCCGCAAGACGGCCTGCTGCGTTCGCCCACGGCCCTGGCCAACCTCACGCGTTCACTCGACATGGGCGTCGACGTGGTGGGCGGCATTCCGCATTTCGAACGCACCATGGCCGATGGGGCCGAGAGCGTGAAGCTGCTGTGCGAGCTGGCGGCCGAGCGCGGCCTGCTGGTCGACATGCATTGCGACGAGAGCGACGACCCGCTGTCGCGCCACATCGAGACGCTGGCCGCGCAGACCCAGCGGCTCGGCCTGCACGGCCGCGTCACCGGCTCGCACCTCACGTCCATGCATTCGATGGACAACTACTACGTGTCCAAGCTGATCCCGCTGATGGTGGAGGCGCAGGTGAACGCCATTGCCAACCCGCTCCTCAACTTCACGCTGCAAGGCGGGCACGACACCTACCCGAAGCGTCGCGGCATGACACGTGTGCCCGAACTGATGGCCGCCGGCGTGAACGTCGCCTTCGGCCACGACTGCGTGATGGACCCGTGGTACGGCATGGGCTCGGGCGACATGCTGGAGGTCGCGCACATGGGCCTGCACGTGGCGCAGATGACGAGCCAGGCCGGCATCCGCGCCTGCTTCGAGGCCGTGACGACCAACGCCGCGAAGGTGATGCACCTCGAAGGCTACGGGCTCGATGCGGGCTGCGATGCAAGCTTCGTGCTGCTGCAGGCGCGCGATCCGGTCGAGGCGATACGGCTGCGCGCGACGCGGCTCAAGGTGTTCAAAAACGGCAAGCTGCTGGCCGAGACGCCAGCGGCTACGGCGCGCCTGCATGTGACGGGTCGCGCAGAGGCGACCTCGTTCATGCCGGCTCGCGTCGGTGACTAGGGGCCGGGGCCGCGCGTCATCGCACTGCGGCGAGGTCACCCTCCAGCGCTTGTACCAATGCCGACAGCGTTTCCCCGACTGGCAGTTCGGCCTTGAGCGCAAACAGGTCATCTGCCCGCGTGCGCCCCAGATTGATCGCCGCGACCGGCTTGCCGGCAGCGACCGCCGCCTGCACGAAACGAAAGCCCGAATACACCATCAGCGACGAGCCGGTGACGAGCATCGCATCGGCTTCACTCAGCGCAGCAAACGCCGCGGCAACACGATCGCGCGGAACGCTTTCGCCGAAAAACACGACGTCGGGCTTGAGCAGGCCGCCGCAGACCGGGCATGGCGGCACGTCGAAGGCCGAGAAGTCGTGGCCTTCGACGTCGGCATCGCCATCGGGTGCGGCGCGCGCTTCGAGCGTGGCCCATCCCGGGTTGCGGCGGCGCAGTTCCAGCTGCAGTTCGGAGCGGGGCGAGCGCGCGTCGCAGGCCATGCAGCGAACGGTGTCGATGCGGCCATGCAGGTCGATGGCGCGGCGGCTGCCTGCCGCGTCGTGCAGTCCGTCGACGTTCTGCGTGAGAAGCATTTCGATGCGACCGGCCGCTTCGAGTTGTGCAAGCGCACGATGCGCCGGCCCGGGCACTGCAAGCGCCATCGTCGGCCATCCGATGAGGCTGCGCGCCCAGTAGCGTCGCCGCGTCGACTCTTCACCCATGAAGGCCTGGTAGGTCACTGGCGAGGGCCGCTTCCAGTCGCCCTTCTCATCCCGGTAGTCGGGAATGCCCGACTCCGTGCTGCAACCGGCGCCGCTCAATACGAAGAGGCGGCGATGGCGTGTAGCGAAGTCGGCAAGTGCGGTTGTTGCGGCGGTTGCGGTTGTTGCGGCTACTGCGGCGATGTCGTCCATGAGGCGAGCATACGGGGCCGCGCCGCCTGTCGCAGTGCCGGGGCTGTCCGGTGCGCCCTCAATGCGCCTTCAATGCGTGGACAGCGACGCGCGCTGCGCCATGCGCCCTGTGTCGGAGGTCAGCACATAGCCCGATCGCAAGAGACTCTGCAAGTTGAAACCATGCCGGCCATCGAGCTCGAGCAGCGTGCGCAGATGCTCCGTCATGGTCTCGGACGGACCACCCGACAACGCAGGCACTTCGTCCCATGAAGACATGTCCAGACGGGCTTCGGACAGCGGCGTGTTCTGGTTGCGAAAGAACGTGAGCGCCACGCTGAACGCACTGTCGCTGAGCGACTTCGGCTCGTTCTCGACAAGGACCTGCCCCGGCGGGCGAAATTCGTAGTTGCCGAACGACAGCGGCGACGGAGCGATGCTGCCGGCGGCCCGCACCTTCGCCAGCACCTGTTTGACCTTGGCCTGAATGGCTTTCTCGTCGAGCGCCCGCAAACCAGGACCCTGTGCAAACCCGCCTGTCGGCAAGTAGCTCGCCTTGTTGACCACCATCACCGCTGTCCGTGGATTGACGAGCAAGCGAATGCGCTCGGTGCTGTCAGACGCGCCAGCGCTGGTTTCTCCAATGACGATCATGGACAACGGCTTGCCGCTGGCGAGCAATTTCAGCATGCCCGCCGCGGAATCGTAAGCGAGCGAGGCACAGCAGTTTGCTGCCAGCAGGCGTCGCAACCGGGCACGCTCCAACGCGTTTTCACTCCATACGGCAGCCACCGGCCCAACGCCTTTCTGGGTCATCGTGCGGCCTCCGCATAAGACGTGCTGATCAACGGCTGGGCGTAGATCCGGTCGCTCGCGGGCGGCTTCCAGAGTTGCGTCTTGTCGATCAGGCAGTAGCCGGTGCCGTGCACCGATCGCAGCACGAAGCCGTGTTCGCCTTTGAGTTCCAGCGCGCTGCGCAATTGGGCGATGGCCGTGTCGACCACGCGCGAATTGGTCATCCGTGGCCATATGGCCTCGTAAATTTCGCGCCGCGACACCGTTCGCCCGATTCGACCGAACAGAAGGCGTGCAAGCCGAAACCGCTTGGGCTGCAGGTGAACTTCATGGTCGCCGAAATGAATCGTGAAGACCGAGGCCTCGAACCGATAAGGTCCGACTTCGAGCGCGTCGTCTTTCTCTTCGGCTATGCGGCCGAAAATCAGCCGGCCGTAGAGCAATTGAATTCGGGCGACCAGTTCCTCGTCGGAAAAAGGCCGCACCAGAAAATCGAAAAATTCTTTGTGGTCGCTTTGCCGTACCTCGGCGACGGCGCCGGGCATCAGCACAGCCAGCAACGGCATGCCCGGGCCGAGCGTTTCATGCGCCTGCTCGACCTCCGAAAGCGTGGTGGCCTGCTCGCCGAGCCCAAGCACGACGAGGTCGACGACGGCGCCCCACTTCATTGCTTTGGAGAGATCGTCGAGCGAAGAAAAGATCTCGGCTTCGCTTGAAACTTTCGACAGCATTTCCTGAATGGATGTCGAAGGGCGGGGTCCAACGATGGCGATGTTCATGGACCGGATGATTCCTTTGGTTCGACAAAGCCGCATTCCAAACGCGAGGATTCGAAAGCATTGGAGCCGATGTTTTTTACGTTCTGTTTAAAAGGTCACAGATCGTGAATGGAACGGCGGAACTTTGCCAAAATGGAGAGATTCAGAAAGATTTGAAGAGGGTGGCTCGCCAAAAATCCGGAGAGAACTCGGGAGAAATGATGCGTATCGCCCTGCTGGAAGATGAACCGCCGCAAATGCAGTTGCTGGTTGCGACCCTGGAAACATTGACGGTCGCCGGCTACGAAAACACGACTTGCGAACAATTCACAGACGGTGAACTACTGCGCTCGGCGCTGCGTACCGACTCGTTCGACCTGCTGATCCTTGACTGGAACGTGCCGGGTCTCGACGGGCTTCAACTGTTGCGGTGGCTGCGCGAATATCGCCGTTCGACGGTGCCGGTCATCCTCCTCAGTGCCCGTGGCGCCGAGCGGGACGTCGCCGAGGCGCTCAGCGCCGGCGCCAACGACTACGTGATCAAGCCGTTCAGGCCCATCGAACTGATGGCGCGCGTCAAACGCTTTTTTACTCCGCAAGAAACGGCCAGGGGCTGGGTGGAAACCATCGGCGAATGGAAGTTTTTTCACGAGAGCGCCACGGTGATTCACGCCGGTCTGCCGCAGCAGCTTTTTACGTTGAGCGAACGCGAATTCAGCTTGGCGATCGCCTTGTTTCGCAACCTCGGACGGGTGGTTTCACGCTTCTATCTGCTGGAGGCGACCAATCAGGATGTGCGGTCCAGCAGCACGCGTGTACTCGACAACCAGATCTTCAAGGTGCGTCGAAAGCTCTCGCTGGAGAGCAATGGTTTGCAGCTGCAGACCATCTATGGGCAGGGCTACCGCCTTTCGCCGAATCACGCGGCCACGATGGACGGCGGGAGCGGTGCCCCGTAGAAATCGGAGCGCGGATATCAGGTGCTGTACATCAATGCCAGCGCGGAGTCGGGACCGACCGGGGCGGTCTCGAAGAACCTGAAGCGCGTGTTCCCGATGAGGATCACGTCCAGGTGACGCAGCTGGCCGACCTTGACCTTGAAGCCGTTCACGTACAAGCCGTTGCGGCTCGAGAGGTCGAGGATGCCGGACGTGTACCGCGACATGGCGATGCGCACATGCTGGCGGCTGACGCGCTCGTCGTACACGACGACATCGCACACTGAATCGCGCCCGATCACAACGTTGTCGGACGGAAGCACGGTCAGCTTGGAGAGGCCGTGGTCGAGTTGGAGCAGGCTGCGTTTCATGGATCACCTCTGGAGATTCGGGAGACAGGCGAACGTCAGCCGGCCATCACGTACAGCGTGAAGGTCATCGCGACGAGCAGAAGAACGATATGGACGGCGGTTGTCATGCCGCCATCGTCGAACGCCGGGTCGAATCGAGAGATGTGAAAAAGAGGTTCCGATAGGTTTCGGGTAACACAAAGGCACGCGTCGCGCAGAATGTCACGCAGCCAAATGCACTACTCGCGGCGCGGGGTCCGAAGGTCCAGCCACATGTGAATCTTCGACACAAACGTGCCACCGACAGCCACCGCAAACGGCTCGACGCCGAAGGGAGCGAACCCGCATCGGGTGTACAAAGCCTCCGCTGCGTGATTGCCTTGGGACACGGTGAGTTGAACGACGCGCAGTTGCGGCAAGCCGCGGGCGTGCGTGACCACGGCCTCGACCAATTCGCGCCCCATGCCTCGTCCGCGAAAATCCGCGGCAACGTGCATGCCGAAAAGGAGCGCTTTGTGCTGCGCCTTTTCGCGGCGCTCGAATGACAGGCCCGCGACGCCAGCCAGGGTTTCACCGCCGAAGGCACCGAAAAGCACCTCGCCCGCTGGCGCGTCAGGAGCGAGGCGCGCCGCCCACCAACTCACCGGCAGGCCGGCTCGCTCGTGCGCGCTGGTCGTGAAGGCATCGGGATGCTGCGTGTAGCCATCGATCATGAGCACGCGCCACGCAGCGGCATCGGGGATCGTCAGGCGGCGAACGGTCATGATTCTTTCCCCCTGTGGTGCTAGCGCTCGGGGACGATCGCTTCGGCGTACTCGTACAGCGCGCCGAGCAATTCTTCTCCGCGCTCGTCGGCGTTTTCGGACAGCGTATCGATTTCGGTGAAGAGCATGTCGACGCTGCGTGCGCCGCCTTCGCCTTCGAGTAGCCGGGCTGCGCGATGGGCCTCCCAGCGTTCGGTTTCTTCGACGTTCAACGTCTCGGGCCAGTTGCGCGCGCGGTATCGAAACACGAGCTCTTCGAGCCGCGCATCGTCGAAGCCGGTTCGCTCGCGCGCGAGTTCGACCGGAGAAAATCCGCGCAGGCGCGCCATGCGACGTCGATCGGCATCGCCGACAAAGCCGCCGTACAGGTCTTCATCGACATCCGGCGTCGCTTCTCTGGGCCGCGCGTAGACCTTCGGCCAGATGGCGCTCATGTCGGGCAAGCCGCGCGCGATCTCGGCGTGGCGCGACGCCGCTTCGAGGTCGATGCCCCAGCGTTCGGCCATTGCCGGCGCCAGCGTGCGCAGGTTGCCGACGACCATCGGCGACTTGTTGAGGTGAACACCCTTCACGGGCAATCGCACCACGCCTTCCGGCAAGTCGGCGGTGCGCGTGAAAAGACGCAGACGCAACGTCTCGACATCGAGATCACGCAGTTCGGTCGGGTCGTAAGCAAGGTCCCAGGCAATCAACTCGTTCTTGTTGGTCGGATGGGTCGCCAGGGGCCACATCACGGCCAGGCAACCGCGCTCGGTCGGGAACATGCCGGAAACATGCAGAAAGGGCTTGGCGGTGTCGCGTGTCGAAGGCAGGCCGAGCTCGCGCGCAACGCGGTCCTTTTTATGAAGGCTGAAAGCGAACTCGAAGAGCTTGGGCTGCCTGTCGCGAATCAGGCGCGCCAGGGCGATGGTCGCGCGCACGTCGGACAGCGCGTCGTGCGCGGCCTCGTGCAGCAGTCCGTTGGCGCGTGCCAAATCGCCGAGCTTGAAGCTGGGCTTGCCGTCTTCCTTCGTCGGCCAAACGATGCCATCGGGACGCAGCGCCCACGTGAGGCGCACGACATCGAGCAGGTCCCACCGGCCGCAGTCGTTCTGCCATTCGCGGCCATAAGGGTCGATCAGGTTTCGCCAGAACATGAAGCGCGTCACTTCGTCGTCGAAGCGAATCGTGTTGTAGCCGACGCCCACGGTGCCGGGCTGCGCAAAGGTGCGTTCGATCTGCGCGGCAAATTCATGCTCGGCGACGCCGCGCTCAAGGCACAGCTGCGGCGTGATGCCGGTGATCAGGCAGGCCTCCGGACTCGGCAGGTAGTCGGGCGCAGGCTTGCAATAGATCATCAACGGCTCGCCGACTTCGTTCAGCTCCGCGTCGGTGCGGATCGCCGCGAACTGCGATGGCCGGTCGCGCCGAGGCACGGCACCGAAGGTTTCGTAGTCGTGCCAGAGAAAGGTGTGGGACATGTCAGAGCAACGGTGAAAAAAGACGCGCGACGGCTTCCCAGAGTCGGCCGTGAAAGGTCTGGGGGCGGCGGGCACGTACGGCCGCAGAACTGTGCAGATCGGTCTCGAACTGCGCAGCCAGCGGCTTGGCGAGCGCCGGCCCATAGACCACGGCCATCACTTCGAAGTTGAGGCGAAAGCTGCGATTGTCGAAATTGGCGGTGCCGATCATCGCGCAGTTGTCGTCGACCAGCAGCGTCTTCGAATGCAGCATGCGCGCCTTGTATTCCCAGACTTTGACGCCGGCGGCGATCAGTTCGTCGAAGTAGGAACGGGCCGCTGCGCTGACCACCGGACTGTCGCTGCGCCGCGGCACCAGCAGGCGCACATCGACACCCCGCAATGCGGCGCTGGTGAGCGCCATCAGTGCCGGCTCGCCGGGCACGAAGTACGGCGTCGTGAGCCACGCACGTTCGTTCGCCGAGTTGATCGCCGAGACATGCATGCGATGAATGGCTTCGAGTGGACTGTCCGGGCCGCTGGTCACGATCTGCACCGGTATGTCGCCCGCTTCGGCTCGCGGCAGCAAATGCGGCAGCGTGTCGTCCATGTCCCGCGGGTTTTCACCGGTGGCATACGTCCAGTCTTCGAGAAACGTGGTCTGTAGCCAGCGCACCGCACTGCCTTCGATGCGCAAGTGCACGTCGTGGTACGCGTCGGCGCGGGTGCGCTTGTCTTCTTCGTCGGTGATGTTCACGCCACCGGTGAATCCGGTCAGGCCATCGCACACGACGATCTTGCGGTGGGTGCGGTAGTTGGTCACTGGGCGCAAACGGCGCCCGATGCGCGTGTCGTGAAACAGCGCGACCTTGACGCCGGCCGCGTGCATCGGCGCCATGAACTTGCGGCCGATGCGCTTCGAGCCCAATGCGTCGATCAGCAGCCGCACCACGACACCCTCTTTCGCCTTCAGCACCAACAGGTCGCGCAGCGCGGTGCCTATGTTGTCCGGCTCGAAGATGTAGTACTCGAGATGCACATGGTCGCGTGCATTTCGAATCGCTTCGAAGATGGCATCGAAGGTGCGCGCGCCGCCCGCCAGCAACTCGACCCCGGTGGCACTCGACACCGGCAAGCCGCACGTCGCGGTGCCCAGCCCGGCCATCTGGCGCAATGCCGGCGGTGCGTGCTGACGTGCCTCGCGCAACAGGGCGAGGTCGGCTGTCGCATTGGCGCCGGCACGGCTTCGGAGGCGTTTGAGACGCTGCTTCTTGAGCCGCTGCGGCCCAAGGAAGTAGTAGATGACGAAGCCCGCGAACGGCAGCAAGCGAGCGACAGAATCCAGCTCATGGTGGACACCGGCGCGCGCTTTTGCATCACGATCCAGATCGACAACACCGCGATGTAGCCGCTCCATGCGAAGGAGAAGCCGGTTTTCCATTCCTGGCTGAGTTCGGGGAGGATCAAGAGGCGCTGGGCAAAGAATAGAAAACGAAGAAACGACAGAGGAAGAACAAAAGCGGCAGAACGACAGCGTCAGAAACGACAAAGGCCGGGAGCGGATGCTACCGGCCTTTGGAGGCCGCGCGACCACGAGGGCCGCGCTACGCTTCAAGTCAACGTGTCGAAATCAACCTGCGGCGGTTTCTTCCGCTTCGGGCTTGGACTTGCCCTCTTTCTTCGACAGCGGCTGAATGTCGAGCAGCACTTCGCCCTTGTCGTCGACGTCGACCGACAAGCGTCCACCGTCGATCAGGCGTCCGAACAGCAACTCGTCGGCCAGCGCACGACGGATCGTGTCCTGGATCAGACGCTGCATCGGACGAGCGCCCATCAACGGATCGAAGCCCTTCTTGGCAAGGTGCTTGCGCAGCGCATCGCTGAACGTGACGTCGACCTTCTTCTCGGTGAGTTGCTGCTCGAGTTGCAACAGGAACTTGTCGACCACACGCAAGATAACCACTTCGTCGAGCGCCTTGAAGCTGACGGTCGCATCCAGACGGTTGCGGAACTCCGGCGTGAACAGGCGCTTGATGTCGGCCATCTCGTCGCCCGCTTGACGCGGGTTGGTAAAGCCGATGGTCGCCTTGTTCATCGTCTCGGCACCCGCATTGGTGGTCATCACGATGATCACGTTGCGGAAGTCGGCCTTGCGCCCGTTGTTGTCGGTCAGCGTGCCATGGTCCATAACCTGCAGCAGCACGTTGAAGATGTCCGGATGCGCCTTCTCGATTTCGTCGAGCAGCAACACCGCGTGCGGCTTCTTCGTGACGGCTTCAGTCAACAGACCACCCTGATCGAACCCGACGTAGCCCGGAGGCGCGCCGATCAACCGGCTCACCGCATGGCGTTCCATGTACTCCGACATGTCGAAGCGGATCAGCTCGATGCCCATGATGTAGGCAAGCTGCTTGGCCGCTTCGGTCTTGCCGACACCCGTGGGACCGCTGAACAGGAACGAACCGATCGGCTTGTCGGCACGGCCGAGGCCCGAGCGCGCCATCTTGACCGCGGAGGCCAGCACTTCGAGTGCCTTGTCCTGGCCGAACACCACGCTCTTCAGGTCGCGTTCGATCGTCTGCAGCTTGCCGCGGTCGTCGTTGCTGACGTTGGCCGGGGGAATGCGCGCGATCTTCGCGACGATGTCCTCGACCTCGGTCTTGGTGATGGTCTTCTTGCGCTTGCTCGGCGGCAAGATGCGCTGGGCAGCGCCGGCTTCGTCGATGACGTCGATCGCCTTGTCAGGCAAATGACGGTCATTGATGTACTTGGCACTCAGCTCGGCAGCCGCCTGCAGCGCAGCCACCGCGTACTTGACGCCATGGTGCTCTTCGAAGCGCGACTTCAGGCCCTTCAGGATGTCGACCGTTTCCTGCACGGTCGGCTCGACCACGTCGACCTTCTGGAAGCGACGCGACAAGGCCGCATCCTTCTCGAAGATGCCGCGGTACTCGGTGAAGGTGGTCGCACCGATGCACTTGAGCTGGCCGCTCGACAGCGCCGGCTTCAGCAGATTCGACGCGTCGAGGGTGCCACCCGACGCAGCGCCGGCACCGATCAAGGTGTGGATTTCGTCGATGAACAGGATCGCGTTCGGCTTGTCCTTCAGCGACTTGAGCACGCCCTTCAGACGCTGTTCGAAGTCACCACGGTACTTGGTCCCGGCCAGCAGTGCGCCCATGTCGAGCGAATAGACCTGCGCTTCGGCCAGAATCTCCGGCACTTCGTTTTGCGTGATGCGCCAGGCGAGGCCCTCGGCGATCGCGGTCTTGCCGACGCCGGCTTCACCGACCAGCAGCGGATTGTTCTTGCGCCGGCGGCACAGGATCTGGATCACGCGCTCGACCTCGTACTCGCGGCCGATCAGCGGATCGATCTTGCCTTCCTTGGCCATCTGGTTCAGGTTTTGGGTGAACTGTTCGAGCGGCGAAGCCTTCTCGTTCTTTTCACTGCCGCCTTCTTCGCCCTCACCCGAAGACGATTCGCTGCTGCCCTTGGCGGCTTCCGGCGGATCGCTCTTCTTGATGCCGTGCGCGATGAAATTCACCACGTCGAGGCGCGTCACACCTTGCTGGTGCAAGTAGTACACGGCGTGCGAATCCTT
>JAQGMP010000282.1 GCA_028292285.1 Variovorax sp.
GGCTTCGTGCACCTACGAGCAACTGGAGGTCACGCAGCCGTACGAACTGGCGCGCGTCTTCGCGGCGTGAGCCTTGCGTTTGAACTTCGCCGGTTGGCGACAATCGGACCTTGCCCCGACCTCCGAGGACTCCGCCCGCCGTGCCTTCGCCACCCACATCGTTGCGTTTCATATTCCGGATCGCCGCTGCCGCACTCTTGTCGACCGGTGCATTCGGGGCGGCCGGCGCAGCGCACGCGCAAACGCTGCCAGCCGGCGTGCATCTCGGCATGAGTGCCGACGAACTGCAAGGCGCAGTGCCCGGCGTCGTACGCGTCGCCCGGCAGCAGCGGCTTGCCGGCGGCCTGGCCGGCACGTGGCGCAGTGCACCGGTGGCGATGGCCGGGCTGGCATTCGAGCCCGTCTACTTTTTTGCGGGCGCCCAACTGCGGCGCGTCGAGTTCGTCGCGGCGGCGCAAGGCGCACCCGACAACGGCGCGGCTGCCTTCGCCGAACTGGTGGCGTGGGGCCGCGGCGCCTTCGGCAACGAACTCGCATCGAGCGACCCGGGCAGCGCGTATGCGGCCTGGGTACAGGGCGACATCGACATCTATGCGCAGCACAACGTCGACGCGCACCGGGCCAGCGTCCGGCTGGTCTACAAGGCGCGCCAGTTGAAGGACGCGAGCGAGCTCTGACCGGCACGGCCGGCTTGGGCCGGCGGCGCCGCTAGATCGGCAGGATCTTCAGGTCGAAGACGCGTTCGATGAACCACAACGCGGCGACGACCACGGCAAAGCCCGAGCCGCCCCGCAGCACGACCGGCGGGTATTGCCGCCACCACCTCAGCGTCAACAACACCGTGAGTGCGATGCTCACGATGATCAACTGGCCCGCCTCGACACCGAGGTTGAAGCGCAGCAGCGCCGACACGAAACTGGCGACCGGCAGGTCGAGTTCGGCCAGCACGTTCGCAAAGCCGAAGCCGTGGATCAGGCCGAACAAAAACGTGAAGATGCGGCGCCGTCCGCGCAGCAGCGGCACGATGTTGTCGACCGCCGCCACGATGATGGTGAGCGCGATGGCCGGCTCGATCAGCCGCGGCGAAAGCGACACGATCTTGAGCCCCGCCAGCGCCAGCGTGATCGAGTGGCCGAGAGTGAACATCGTGACCGTCGCCACCATCGGCCACACCGCCTGCTGCCATTGCCCCACCGGCCTCCAGCCATCGCGTGTGCGCACCAGCACGGCGGGCAGCAGCAGGCAAATCAGGAACAGGATGTGGTCGTAGCCGATCAGGATGTGATGGATGCCGTCGAAGAAAAAGCTGGTGTCGCCGGAGGACGGCGCTGCGGATGCGCCCGCAGCAGGCGTACTTGATGCATCGTGCTGCAACGCGACAGCGACGACACCGCCGATCGGGTCGAGCGACCGCAGCGCCGGCGTTGCGCCGCTGCCCATGTCGACGCGCAGCAAACCGCGGTGCGTCGGATCCACCTCCTTGAACAGGCGGTAGTCGACGTCGAGCCGATCACCGACGGCGCACTGCGATTGCAACTGCAGCACGAGATAGGTGCCATCGACGCGGCTCTCCAGCGCGGGCGGCTGCGCCTCGTTCAAGGCGCAACGCCCCTGCTGCAGCTGGAGGTGAGCCAGTGCATAGGCGCGGATGTCGTCCAGGCGTGCCTTGACCTCGCCCCAGCTCAGCTTCTGGTCGCCGTTCTGGTCGATGTCGAGCATCGCATCGAGGTCGCGCAGCGAGATATCCCAGCGCAGGCTCAACTGGTCGCCGTCGCGGCTGAGTTGAAGGTAGGCATCGCTCGCCTTGTGCGCCTGCGCCGGCAGCATGAAGGCCATGCCGATCGCGAGTGAAGCAACGGAGCGCAAGACGACAAGCCGCCAGCTGACGAACCGTGAGAAGTTGGAGCGCCTCATGACAAGACCGCGTCGACGCGCGCGTCGCGCAGGCCGATCTGCTGCATCAATGCCTTCACTTCGGCGCGGGCCGCGTCGTCTTTTGCAGCGGCGGCCGCGCGGGCGAAGACCAGCAGATCGATCGGCTCGCGCTGCAGCTGCACGTTCAGCCGCGCGAGTTCGAGCGCGCGGCGCGCATCCTTTTGCACGTCGAGCGCGAACATCGCGTGTTCTCTCGCATGCAGCACGGTGGTGCCGGGCCGCAGTGCCGCGGCATCGAAGCGCGCCGCCAGTTCGTCGACGTCGCTCTGCGCTGTGGCGCGTTGCGCAGCACGCAATTTTTTCTGTTCGCCCAGCCGCTGCGTCGCCATGACGATGCGCAGCAGCACGGCATCGCTGCGCGGCTCCGACTTGATGAGCGGCAGCACTTCGGCGGGCCGGTTCTGGCTCAACAAAAAGTCGCTGTACGCCAGCACGTCGTAGCCCGCGCGCTCGGCGCCCAGCGCCTGGCGGTAGGCCGTATCGGCGGCAGGCGCACGGCCGGCCAACTCGTTGACTTCGGCCACGGTCGTCAGCAGCCATTGGCGCGTCGCGTTCTGCCGCGGATCTTTCAGCTGCGGACTGTCGAGCAGGCTTTGCAACGACGCCTGTGCATTGCCGTGGTCGCCGCGCAAGCCGGCGTTTTCGGCCAGGCACGCCACGGCATAGAGGTTCTGCCGCAGCTTGACCAGCGACCGGCAGGCCGCATCCGAATCGGCATAGCGGCCGCGCACGCGGAGGATGGTCGCCAGCGTGAGCCAGCCTTGCGCGTTCGACGGGTCGGCGGCAAGCGCGAGCTTGAGCGTGCGCTCGGAACCATCGAAGTC
>JAQGMP010000313.1 GCA_028292285.1 Variovorax sp.
CAAGGCGCACCAGGTCTCGCTGACGGACGACGAATTCAAGCTGGTGTTCTCGCGCTACACCGCCGAAGACGGCCGCGGCGACCGCCTGCGCATCGCCGGCACCGCCGAACTCAACGGCTACGACCGCGACCTGAACCGCGTGCGCTGCGAAGCCATCGTGAAGCGTGTCGAAGACCTGTTCCCCGGTGCCGGCGATGCGACGCAAGCGCAGTTCTGGACCGGCTTGCGCCCGGCGACGCCGAGCAACGTGCCGCTGATCGGCAAGACGAAATTGCCGAACTTCTTTTTGAACACCGGCCACGGCACGCTGGGCTGGACGCATGCCTGCGGCTCCGGCAAATCGATCGCCCGCATCGTCAGCGGCATGGCGCCGGAAGTGGACTTCGCCTTTGCGAAGGCTTGATCGGTCACTTGATCGGCGAAGGCGGGATCAGTTCCACCACACGCCCATCGCCGATGAACGACTGGCCGACCAGCATCCGGAAGCGGGTGTCGGCGGTGAACAGCGGCAGCGCGACGGCCGGCGCCAGAAACTCGACCTGCACCGCGCGCGACTGACCGCGTCGCAGCACCGCACCGCCTTGCGGCAGCAACCAGCGCGCAGAGAAAGCCTGGTTGTCGACGACGAAGGCGCAGTGGTGCTCGCCCTCGGCGATCGCATTGTCTTCGGCCGGCACGCTGGCCGGACGCAAGGTGATGTCGACCAGCACCTGCGGCTCGAACACGCTGCCGGCGATGAAGGTCGGCGGCAGCGTGCCGGCCACCGTGGTCTGCGGCTTGCGCTTGATCCTGCCGATGAGCCAGCCGACGATGTTGCCGACGATCGGCACCCAGATCAGCATCATCAGCGTACCGACGTTGCGCAGCGCGCCCGGCTCGGCGTAGTGCCGAATGAAGGCACCGACCACTGCAGCACCGAGCAGGATGGCGACGATGAGCTGACGGCGGAACTGGATGGAGGTGGTCATGCGTGCGGCATTTTGTACCTTGGCCGACGCGATGCGGCACGGCGCGCGCTACAACGCCGCGCCGTCAGAGCGGAGGCAGCGGGCGCGAAGGCTTGCGCACGCGCCGCGGCCTTTTCGATGTGCCTTCGCTGCCGGCGTCGCTCGCGTCAGTGCTCGCGCTGCTGTCGCCGTTTGCGCCACCTTTGACCCTGGCCGGACGGCGCTCGCTGCCGAAGGCCAACGTGTTCTTCACCCCCTCGACACCACCTGCCACACCGCCGACCGGCACCGCCCCACCAGCTGCCTTTTCCAACTGCTCGACCATGCGTGCAATGCGATCGGCCACGCTCTCGTTCGTCAGCTTTTCGCGGAAGCGTTCGATCATCAAAGGGAAAGCGAACGGCGTCGGCCGCGCCAGTGTCTGCATCACGAGCTGTTGCGTGTTCATGCGTGCCAGGCTGGCGCGCAAGCGGCCGATCTCCAGCTCTTGCGCCAGCAATTCCTGTTCGGCCTGCAGCAGCAGCCGGTTCTTCGGGTCGTACTTGCGAAACACCTCCCAGAACAGCGACGACGACGCCTGCAGTTGCTTGTTGCTGCGCTTCTCGCCCGGATAGCCCTGGAAGATCAGCCCCGACACGCGCGCGATTTCTCGAAAGCGCCGCTGCGCGAGTTCGCTGGCGTTGAGGCTCTCGAGCACCTCGTGCAGCAGCGCGATGCGCTCGCCCTCTTCCTTGTTGGTGCCGTGCGCGATGGCGTCCTGCGCCTCGGCGTCGTGGCCGGCGCGCAGCACCTGCGGCAACAGCACCGGCCAGTCGATCCCGGTCGCGCTCAACAGCTCGAAGCCATAGTCATTGACCGCGATCGAGAAGGTGCGCGGTGCGTGCTGCGCGACGCGCCAGGCGATCAGATTGGCCAGCCCGAGGTGCACATGCCGACCCGCGAACGGGTACAGAAAAAGATGCGAGCCTTCACGCGTTTTCAGCACTTCGGCCAGCAGCGTTTGCGGTGTCGGCAAGGCAGACCATTGCTGCTGGATCTCGAGCAGCGGTCGCACGCATTGCAGTTCGGGCGTGTCGTAGCGGCCTTCACCGGCCAACGCGAGTTGCTGCACGACGGCATCGGCCAGCGTGGTCGACAGCGGCATGCGCCCGCCGTTCCAGCGCGGCACCGCCGGCCGCTTGCCCGAGGCGCGCCGCACCCATGCGGTCATGTCGTGGATGCGCACGAGTTCGAGCATGCGGCCGCCGAACAGGAAGCAGTCGCCCGGTTTCATGCGCGCCGCAAAACTCTCTTCGACACTGCCCAGCTTGGCGCCACCGACGAACTGCACCGTCATGCTCGCATCGCTCACGATGGTGCCGATGTTCATGCGATGGCGTCGCGCCAGCCGCGCATCCGGCACGCGCCAGACACCTGCCTCGTCGGGCACCGCGCGCCGATAGTCCGGGTAGGCGGCGAGCGACGGTCCGCCCTGCCGCACGAACGACAGGCACCAGTCCCAGTTCTCGCGCGAGAGTCTGGCGTAGGCGGCCGTGCTGCGCACCTCGTCGTACAGATCCGCGGGCATGAAGCCGCCGCCCAATGCGACCGTGACCAGGTGCTGCACGAGAACATCGAGCGGTTGCTCCGGCGTACTGCGTGCCTCGATGTGCCCTTCAGCAATGGCCGCGCGCGCCGCAGCGCCTTCGACCATCTCGATGCTGTGCGTGGGCACAAGCGTAATTCGCGACGGTCGCCCCGGCGCGTGGCCCGAGCGACCCGCGCGCTGCAGCAACCGCGCCACGCCCTTGG
>JAQGMP010000351.1 GCA_028292285.1 Variovorax sp.
TCTTGCCGACGTTCTTGGCGGCCGCGTAGAAATTGCCGCTCATCAGCTGGGCGAGGTAGCGGTTGAGCGCGCCGACCGGCGGGCTGATCGACATGTCGTTGTCGTTCAGGATCACCAGCAGCTTGCAATCGGCCACGCCCGCATTGTTGAGCGCCTCGAAGGCCATGCCGGCAGTGAGCGCACCGTCGCCGATGATGGCGACCGCATGCCGGTCTTCGCCTTTTTGTTTGGCCGCCATCGCCATGCCGAGCGCGGCCGAGATGCTGGTCGACGAATGCGCCGTGCCGAAGGTGTCGTACTCGCTTTCGCTGCGCTGCGGAAAGCCCGAGATGCCGCCCTGCTGCCGCAGCGTCGGCATGCGCTCGCGCCGGCCGGTCAGGATTTTGTGCGGATAGGTTTGATGGCCCACGTCCCACACCAGCCGGTCATGCGGCGTGTTGAAGACATGGTGCAGCGCGACCGTCAGCTCGACCGTGCCGAGGTTCGAGCTGAGGTGGCCGCCGGTGCGCGACACGTTGTCGAGCACGCAGGCGCGCACTTCGTCGGCCAGTTGCTGCAGCTGCGCGCGATCGTATTGGCGGATCGGAGACGGGTCGTGGAGAGTGGGGAGCAGCGGAGCCATGGAGAGTTGTTGTTATCGGTCACGATCGACGACCATATGGGCCAGCGCGCGCAGCGCATCGGTGTCGGGCAATGCGCTGCGTTCGAGCGCCGCCAACGCCGTGCCCAGGAGTTCTTGCGCCTGTGCCCGCGCGCCGGCGAGGCCCAGCAAGGACACGTAGGTCGGCTTGTCGCTGGCTGCGTCCTTGCCGGCGGTTTTGCCCAGCGTGTGCGAATCGGCCGTGACATCGAGGATGTCGTCGACCACCTGGAAGGCCAGGCCGATGGCCGCGCCGTAGTCGCGCATCGCGGCCAGCGCGGGCGCCGGAACGCTGGCGGCGCACGCGGCACCCATTTCGACGCTGCCTTGCAGCAGCGCGCCGGTTTTCATGCGGTGCATTTCGCGCAACTGCGGCTCGTCGAGCGCGCGCCCGACACTGGCCAGGTCGATGGCTTGGCCACCCGCCATGCCCTGACTGCCGGCGGCGCGCGCCAGCAAGCGGCACAACAGGGCCTGCATCGCGGACGGCACCTCGTCGTCACCCGCATCCTCGGCATCCGGCGTCAGCAGTTCGAATGCCAGCGCCTGCAATGCATCGCCGGCCAGCAGCGCGTCGGCCTCGCCGAACTTGACGTGTACCGTGGGCTTGCCGCGGCGCAGCACGTCGTTGTCCATGCACGGCAGATCGTCGTGTACGAGGGAATAGGCATGGATGAGCTCGGCCGCGCAGGCGGCTCGCAAGGCGGCGTCTGCGCGCCCACCGACGGCTTCGCTGGCGGCCATCACCAGCAAGGGCCGCAGGCGCTTGCCGCCATCGAGCACGGCGTAGCGCATCGCATCGCCCAGCAGCACCGGCGCATCGACGCCGACCCAGCGCGACAGGGCCGCTTCGACGTTCGCCAGGTGCGGCTCGCTCCACGCGGCAAGGCGCGCGGCGTCCCAAGCCAATGCGGCGGGCGCGCTCATTCGGCGGTCCACACCTTCAGGCTGCCGGCATCGAGCACCTTGATCTGGTCTTCGACGGCTTGCAGCTTGTCACGGCAAAACGAAAGCAGCGCCGCGCCGCGCTGGTAGCTGACGAGCAACTGGTCGAGCGGCAACTGGCCCGACTCGAGTTCGGCCACCAGCTGTTCGAGTTCCTGAAGGCCGGCTTCGTAGGTTGTGGGCAACGCGCTCGTGGCTGGCTGGGGAGAAGGCACCTTGGGCATGCAGAAATCGGTAATTCGTGTAGAGAAGCTGAACGATAGCCCGGTTGGGAGGGGGCATTTTAGGGCGGGGCACGATCCGGGGGCCGCAGGTACAATCGCGCCTCTTCCCGACGGCCCATCCGTTCATCTTTTTCTCTCTCCCTGTGGGGAGCTTGGTCAGGTCCCCCATGTCTGATTTAAGTCTTCAACTGCAGCAGGCCGCGAGCCCCCTTCACGTTTCTGCGTACTTCGACGAGGCGCTTTACGCCCGCGAGCTGCAAACGTTGTTTGCCCAAGGCCCGCGCTATGTCGGCCACAGCTTGGCCGTGCCCGAGCCGGGCAACTTCCATACGTTGCCGCAGGAACACCACGGCCGCGCGCTGGTGCACACGCCCAAAGGCATCGAGCTGATTTCGAACGTATGCCGGCATCGGCAGGCGCTCATCCTGCAGGGCCGCGGCCAGCTCGCCGCGCAGGCCGGCGGCAACATCGTTTGCCCACTGCACCGCTGGACCTACGCCGCCGCCGACCCGCGCACCACCGGCACCTTGATCGGCGCGCCGCATTTCGAACAGGACCCGTGCCTCAACCTGCACAACTATCCGCTGACCGAGTGGAACGGGCTGCTGTTCGAGCGCAATGCGGGTGCCGACGGCGCCAGCCGCGACGTGGCCGCCGACATGGCGAGCCTCGGCCCGCGTGCCGATCTCGACTTCACCGGCTACGCGCTCGACCGGGTCGAACTGCACGAGTGCAACTACAACTGGAAGACCTTCATCGAGGTCTACCTCGAGGACTACCACGTCGGCCCGTTCCATCCGGGCCTCGGCAGCTTCGTTACTTGCGACGACCTGCGTTGGGAGTTCAACCGGCACTTCTCGGTTCAGACGGTCGGTGTCGCCAATCGTCTGGGCCGCGCGGGCAGCCCGGTCTATCAGAAGTGGCAGGAGCAGTTGCTCAAGTACCGCGAAGGCAGGCCGCCGAAGTACGGCGCCATCTGGCTTACCTACTACCCGCACGTGATGGTCGAGTGGTACCCGCATGTGTTGACGGTGTCGACGCTGCACCCCGTCAGCCCCACCAAGACGCTCAACATGGTGGAGTTTTTCTACCCTGAAGAAATCGTCGCATTCGAGCGTGAGTTCGTCGAGGCACAGCAGGCGGCCTACATGGAAACCTGCGTCGAAGACGACGAAATCGCAGAGCGCATGGACGCCGGGCGCCGCGCCCTCATGCTGCGTGGCGACGACG
>JAQGMP010000608.1 GCA_028292285.1 Variovorax sp.
TCGAAGGCGGTGATGTTGAAGCCAAAGGCTTTCAACCTCAGTGCTGTGGCGATGCCGATTTTGCCCCGGCCGATCAGGCCGACGTTACGGCCCCTGGATCGCCAGGTTGCAAGATTATGTTCCTGCCACTCGTCGCCATAGTGCCTGGCCAGGTTGTCGTGGCGTGTGACCCCCCGCACTCCGTTGAGGATCATGGCGCAGGCCGTGTCCGCCACTTCTTCCGTGCAATACGACGGGTTGTTGGCGAATCGGATGCCGGCGAGTGTCAATGCAGCGACGTCGACCTGGTCATAGCCGATCCCGTAGCGCACAACAATTTTGCAGTTCTTGAGCCGACGTGCGGTCAACTCCGTGATCTGCGCGTGCCAGACGAGCAAGGCATCCAGACTTTCGAGGGCGGAGTCTCTGAAGTCGCGCTCGTCCAGCGAATTCAGGAAAACGAACTGCGCTCCTTTGCGCTGGAGTTCCGACTCGAATGAACCCGCTTCAAGGAGCCTGTCGGTGATGCCAATTTTCATGTTGAGCTTTCGCGGTTGTAGTCGATGACGAGCATGTCTCGGTGCCCGGATTCGGCAGTGGTGGGAGTGATCTGCGAGACACCGTGGCGCAGCGCGCGGTCGTTGACCAGAAAGCCATCCATTCGGTTCTTCAGGGTGACCGTCTTCAAAGCGCGGCCCTCGTCGTCGCTGAGGGTGCTGATGCCGCCCTGAATACCGACGCGGTTCATCAAATGCATGCTGATGAAATCGTGACCGTCACGATGCATGCCTTCTGGCGTCGGTTGTCCGGTCAGCGCACTGCTGCAATGGATCCGGAACTGGTGCACATACACCTTCCAGGTCGTCCGATGGCCTGCGACGCTGCAGAGTATCGCTTTCAAGCAAGACTCGATGATTTCCCGCAGGACCCTGTTTTGCCGGACCTGCGGCTCGACCGGAGCGAACTCTCGCGTGCGGCCACCCGCATACGAATTGATGGCGTGCGTCTGGTGGAAGACAAAATCATCCAGTTCCTCGAAAGTCATAGTCGCTGGGTCGACCACGTATTTACAGAACCTGCGCTGCCGGTACGTGTCGCCTTCTTTCATGTAGTTGTCGGTCGCGAGACGGTCCCAGCTGCCGGTGAAGTCTTTCCATGCATCGGGATGCTGTCGATTGAGCGTCCATTCTTCGGCAGCCATGAACGAGAATTTCTGACTTGCCAGTTCTCTTGCGGCTTTTTCGAGATTCATGGACGAACTTCGGTTGAGCCGCGCATGCTGAGGGGGCGCAACGTCCGTGATGATGGAACTTGCAATGTCTTTCCTGCGGCATGGGTCAGCCTGATGGAGCCAGTCCATGAGCTTAGGAAGCGGCCAGTGCGTCGCCAATAGACCGGATGGCCAGACAGGCTGGGCGGACTGAATAGACGATTCGTTTTGGTGAATCGCGCGAGGCGGCGATGCAGTTCAACCCCAACGCCTTTAAAGTCGAAGCTCGGGCGCTCCACCCGGAATTGCTGCGCTGCCAAGAAAGCGACGATGTTGGTCAGTGCACGCATTTGGAGCTCCCCGCATAAGCCTGCCAGGGCGTGCCGTGCTGGCGTGAGGCATCCAGCTTTTCGAGTACCGCCGCAACGCAAATGGCTGCATCGATTTCAGAAATGCCGACGAGTGCAGCGGTCTTGCTGGCCATCTCCCCGGTTGACCTGCGCATCAGGATTCGCTGCTCCAGCGGCGTAAGTTCCACCCCCAATGGTCCCTTGACCGCGCGCAGTATCTGTCCTGCCAGCCCAGGTGTGATGTGAGCGCGGCCCTGGATGGATTCCTCCAGCGTCCAGCGTAGACCGCCGGGCGTTGCGTGTCTCTCGATGAACCCGCCCGCGCCTCCCAGAATGCAGCGCAGCTGCAACTCGCCGCCCCAAAGTACCGAAGCCATCAGCAGGTGCGCCGCCGGGAAATCGAGCCGGGCTCGGGTTAGCTGGTCAAGGCTGCGCCTCAAGTTGGCGTCCGCTCCGACGACAACCACATCCGGTGCGAAGGACGCAGCCGTCCAGCCTTGATTTTTAACGCAGGGCTCGACATGTTTCGCGCCTGCGTCCTCCAGTGCGAAGCACAAAGCCGCTTCGAGATCAGCGTCGTTGTCGGTGACGACGATGGTGAGTTGCGCGATGCTGGACATGCCGCCATGGTTTGACGTTTGCCGCTCCGGATCAATAGCGTGAATGCGGGATTCCCACCGGAAACTGCGCTCGACGCTCGCCAGCGAAGATCGCTTGGCCGAGAGACATCTACCATGGCGTTCCTGGCGGTAGTCATGCGGCCGCGCGTATGGAGACCCTGGACGCGTCTGCTGAGCATTCTTCAAACTACGCCGTCGTCCCCATAGGCGACGACGGCAAGCCCAGCCTGATCTGGTTTCGCAACAAGGGCGACTGCACGTCGCCCCTGGGGTCTCTCCACTGCGAGGCGCCTCGCGGGAAGGTGGCTATAGATAAACGCGTCTGAGCCGAAAATGACGATTCATCCCGCCTCAACGCGCGCGCAATACGCTTCGACAGTCCTCCTCCACGCGGGGCGGGCCAAACACCGATCTCGGTATGACGTCACTCCAGGATATGGCGCGATCAATCCCTCGTCGTTGATGCCTACCGCGAGCACGTGCGCCATCAGGATGTCAGCGACGGTGAATTCGTCTGTCGCGATGAAGTCCCGACCAACCAACCATCGCTCCAGGTTCGCTAACACCCGGTGCACCCAGCCAGTCAGGAACTCGCGTGGCTTGCCGCAGCTGCCATCCGCCGTCCAGTCGTGCACCATCAAAGCGAGCAACGGCATTTCAACCGTGTCCAGCGCGGCGAAGCACCAGCGCACCACCTGCGCCTCGCCGGCGCGGTCGCCCGGGATCAGTCGGCCCGATTTCCTCGCCAGGTAAATGAGGATTGCGCCCGATTCAGAGACCACCACCCCGTCGTCGTCGATCGCCGGGATCTGTTCGAAGGGGCTGAGGCAGCGATAGGCATCGGTGCTCAGGTCCTGTGCAGGGTGGTTCATGCCGGCGATTTCGAAGGGAAGTTGCATCTCTTGCACCGCCCACAGCACGCGCAGGTCGCGGGTCTTGCCCCGCGCGCCCGCGTTGACTTTCGAAAAACCGTAGAGCGTGAGCATAGTGACGTTCCCTTTTTGAGGCTTGCCTGTCGCGAAAAGGCGCCCACATCTGGCGCGGCGCACTACAACCCTGGCGAAAGCTAAGGCCCTCCTCACTGGCGTGAGTAACGCAGATGCGTGGCCGACGAGCCATGTAAAACGCTGTCAATGCGAAATTGCGGCCCAGGCTCTCGCAGGGCTTCGAGGAGGCGTCTGCCGCCGCCAAACAGCACGGGTGCCAATGCAATTTCCAGTTCGTCGACGGCATCCAGGTTCAGGTACTGCTGAATTACATCTGCTCCGCCGGCAATGCGGATATCACGCTCCCCTGCGGCTTCGCGGGCCAACGCCAGCGCGCGCTCGGGCCCGTCATTGATGAAGTGGAAGGTCGTCCCGCCCGGACGCACCCAGGGTTCGCGTTGTTCATGGGTAAGAACATAGACCGGTGTGTGGAACGGAGCGTCTTCCGGCCAGGCGACTTCCCCCTGGTCGAACATCCGCTTGCCCATGACGTTGGCGCCGATGCGCTCGAAGGTGTTTCGAACAAGGTCATTGACCGGGCCGGTTTCTCCGCCTGTTCCAAGCTTCAGTACGTTCTCGCGAAAGTATTGCTGCTTCATCAGCCAGGCCATCATCGCGGCCCACTTCGCGCCCCAGTTCTTGAACTCGGGATCGCTCATGGTCATGCCTTCGGGCGCCATATAGCCGTCGAGGCTCAGTCCAATGCTAATAAATACTTTGCTCATTATTTCCGATCGGAAGAGTATTGTGTACGGCGTACACAACTATAGCCATGAACAGACGCCGTGTACAGGTCCGCTCCTCCTGTCCACCTTTTTCGAATATGAGCCGCCGGCAGTGCCCCTTGCAAACACCGCCTGGACAACCGCTTCGGGCCTTCCTGCATCGTTCGCAAAAAGTCCATTTCGACTTTGACCAGTCAGTTTCGAGCAGGCATATGCGTGCGCTCGCAGCGGAATGCTGCCATTTAAAGCGAGGCGAGGTACGGCAGTCGGACATCAGGCGCTCACCACGGCGGCTTCTGGCAACTCGCGGCCAAGTTCTTTACTCTCTTGCGACGATCACATGCGCCTGTATTTTTCCGGTC
>JAQGMP010000390.1 GCA_028292285.1 Variovorax sp.
CCCGCGCCGTGCCTGCGGCGCGTGCAGGCGCTCGAAGAGGCGAAAGTGATCGAGTCGTACGTCGGGCTGCTCGACATGCGCAAGGTGATGCTGGGTGTCGAGGCCTTCATCAACGTGCAGCTCAACGGCCAGGGCAAGAACGTGATGGACCCGGTGGAAGCCGCCATCCGACGTTTCCCGCAGGTGATGGAGTGCTACGTGATGACCGGCGAATGGGACTATCTGCTGCACGTGGTGGCACAGGACATGGACGACATCCAGCAGTTCCTGCAGGACAACCTCAGCCAGGTGCCGGGCGTGATGCGCATCAAGACGAGCTTTGCCGTCCGCCGCGTCGTGAAGGGCACCGCATTGCCATTGGGACATCTGGGAGAAAAGTCATGAATGCAGGCAACCGCGATTTCGACTGGATGCAAGCCGACGCGTTCTTCGGCAGCCGGTCCGCCTGAGGGCCGGCCGCGCGCTCCGTTTCCTCCACTTCCCATGCTTGCCTACATCGTCCGGCGCACCGGCCAAAGCGTCTTCGTCCTCTTCTTCATGTCGCTGATCGTGTTTGCCGGCGTCTACGCCATCGGCAACCCGATCGACACGCTGATCAGCCCGCTGGCCGACCAACTCGACCGCGAGCGCGCCATCGCTGCGCTCGGACTCGACAAGAGCCTGCCGCAGCAGTACCTGGTTTTCCTGTCGGGCATCCGGCACGCCAACCTCGGCAATTCGTTCGTGTACGGCACGCCCGCTCTGCAGATCATCCTGCAGCGCATGCCGGCCACGCTGGAACTGGCCTCGGTGGCGCTGCTGATCGCCGTCGTGATCGGCATTCCGCTGGGCCTGTGGGCGGGCCTCAAGCCCAACGGCTTTGCCGGGCGCAGCATCATGGCGGGTTCGATCCTCGGCTTTTCTCTGCCGACGTTCTGGATCGGGCTCATGCTCATCATGGTGTTCTCGGTGATGCTCGGCTGGCTGCCCTCGAGCGGGCGCGGGCCGACGGTGGCGCTGTTCGGCCTGGTCCCCGTGTCGTTCCTTTCCCTCGAGGGCTGGAAGCATCTGCTGCTGCCGGCGTTCAATCTGGCGCTGTTCAACATCGCGCTGCTGATCCGCCTGACGCGCAGCGGCGCGCGCGAGGCGCTGCTGCAGGACTATGTGAAGTTCGCCCGCGCCAAAGGCCTGCGCAACACACGCGTGATCGGCGTGCACGTGCTGCGCAACATCCTGATCCCCATCGTCACGGTGATCGGGCTGGAGTTCGGGTCGGTCGTCGCCTTCGCGATCGTCACCGAAACCGTGTTTGCCTGGCCGGGCATGGGCAAGCTGCTGATCGACTCCATCAACCAGCTCGACCGGCCCGTCATCGTGGCCTACCTGATGGTGATCGTGACGCTGTTCATCGTGATCAACCTGGTGGTCGACATCCTGTATTCCGCCCTCGACCCGCGCGTGCGCCTTTCGGGAGGCGGCAAGTGAGCGCGCAGCGCGAGGGAAGTCCGGCGCTTGCGGTACTTCCGGTACCTCCGGTTCGCGTCGAGGCGCCGTGGCGGCGCATCGCGAGCGACTTCTGCGAGAACCCGTATGCAGTGCTCGGCATCGTGCTGCTGGCGCTGATCGTCGCGGTGGCGCTGGTCGCGCCGCTGGTCTCGCCGCAGAACCCCTACGATCTCGCGCAGCTCGACTTGCTGTCGGGCCGGCTGCCGCCGGGCTCTCCCAATCCTGCGGGCGGCACCTTCTGGCTGGGCACCGACGACCAGGGCCGCGACATGCTTTCGGCCATCTTCTACGGCTTGCGCATCAGCCTGTCGGTCGGCGTCATCAGCACCGTGCTGGCGCTGGCGATCGGCCTGGGCATGGGACTGCTGGCAGCGTGGTGCGGCGGCCGGATCGAAACCCTGGTGATGCGCCTGGTCGACCTGCAGTTGTCGTTTCCCTCGATCCTGATCGCACTGATCCTGATCGCGCTGCTCGGCCAGGGCACGGGCAAGGTGATCGCGGCGCTGGTGATCGTGCAGTGGGCGTACTACGCGCGCACCGTGCGCGGTGCGGCGATGGTCGAGAAGGACAAGGAATACATCGAAGCCGCGCGCTGCCTGGCGCTGTCGCCCTCGCGCATCGTGCTGCGGCACTTGCTGCCCAATTGCCTGCCGCCGATGATGGTGGTAGCCACGGTGCAGGTGGCTGCGGCCATCGCCCTGGAGGCCACGCTATCGTTCCTCGGGCTCGGCCTGCCGATCACCGAACCTTCGCTGGGCCTGTTGATCGCCAACGGCTACCAGTACCTGCTGTCGGGCACCTACTGGATCAGCTTTTTTCCCGGCATCGCGCTGCTGCTGACGATCTTCAGCATCAACCTGGTGGCCGACCAACTGCGCGACGTGCTCAACCCGAGGCTGCAGAAATGAGCGGGGCCGAAACGAGCCGGTCAGAAACGAGCCGGTCAGAGACGAGCCGGGCAGAACCGCTGCTCGAGGTCTCGGGCCTCACGACCCGCTTCTTCACCAAGGCCGGCGTGGTCAATGCCGTGGAAGACGTGTCGTTCAGCGTCGGCCGCGGCGAAGTGCTGGGGCTGGTGGGCGAGTCCGGTTCGGGTAAGTCCATGACCGGCTATTCGCTCATGGGGCTGATCGATGCGCCGGGCCGCGTGGTCGCAGGGCGCCTGATGTTCAAGGGCCGCGACCTGCTCGGCTTGCCGCCGGAAGAGATGCGCCGTCTGCGCGGCAACCGCATCGCGATGGTGTTCCAGGATCCGATGATGACGCTCAATCCCGTGCTGCGCGTCGACACGCAGATGATCGAGACCATTCAGGCGCACGAGAAGGTCAGCCGCAAGGCGGCGCTGGCGCGGGCGCGCGATGCGCTCGTGAAGGTCGGCATTGCCTCGCCCGACGAGCGGCTGCGTTCTTATCCGCACCAGTTCTCGGGCGGCATGCGCCAGCGCGTGGCAATCGCCATCGCGCTGCTCAACGGGCCGGACCTGATCATTGCCGACGAGCCGACCACCGCGCTCGACGTCACCATCCAGGGACAGATCCTCTACGAGGTGCAGCGGCTCGCACGCGAAACCGGCACCGCGCTCATCTGGATCACGCACGACCTGTCTGTGGTCGCGGGCCTGGCCGATCGCATCTGCGTGATGTACGCGGGACGCATCGTCGAACAGGGCACGACCGAAGACGTGCTGACCCATGCGGCGCACCCCTACACCCAGGGCCTGCTCGATTCGGTGCCGTCCCGCAATGCGCGCGGTGTGCCGCTGCGGCAGATTCCGGGCATGACGCCTTCGCTCCTGCACCTGCCGCCGGGGTGCCCCTTCCGCGATCGATGCGCACACGTGATTGCCGCCTGCGGCGAACTGCCCGAAAGCCGTGTGGTCGGCGCGGACGGGCTCTATCCGCAGGCTGCACGCTGCCACAACCCCTTGCATCGGGAGCTTCGGCCATGAGCGAGCCATTGCCCGAACAAGGCGAACACGGTGTTGCCGCATTGCCGCTGATCGAGCTGCGGTCGGTATCGAAGCGCTTCGCGAAGCCGCTCGACACGGCCTCGAAGCTGGTGAATTTGCTGGGCGCCAACGTGCGCGAGGAAGTGGTCCACGCGGTCGACGGCGTCGACCTGCAGATCGCTGAGGGCGAGGTCGTGGGCCTGGTCGGCGAATCGGGGTGCGGCAAGTCGACGCTCGGGCGCATGGCGATCGGCCTGCTGCCGCTGTCGGACGGCGAGCGCTACTGGCGGGGCCAGCCGCTGTCGGGCCTGAATCCCGCTGCGCGCCGCGCGCAGCAACTGAAGATGCAGATGATCTTCCAGGATCCGTTCGCATCGCTGAACCCGCGCATGCGCGTGGCCGACATCATCGGCGAGGCGCCGGTCGCGCACGGGCTGGTCGCGCGTGCGCAGCAGGCGGAATACGTGCGCGAGCAACTGCAGCGCGTCGGCCTCGACCCCGCTCTCATGCGGCGTTTTCCTCACCAGTTCTCGGGCGGCCAGCGCGCGCGCATCGGCATTGCACGCGCGCTCGCGGTGCGCCCGGAGTTTCTGGTGTGCGACGAATCGGTGGCGGCGCTCGACGTGTCGATCCAGGCGCAGGTGCTCAACCTCTTTATGGAGCTGCGCACCGCGCTTCATCTCACCTACCTGTTCATCAGCCATGACCTCGGCGCGGTCGAGCACATCAGCGACCGCGTCGTGATCATGTACCTCGGCCGCGTGGTCGAGCGGGGGCCGACCGCGGAGCTCTATGCGCGGCCCAACCATCCCTACACGCAGGCGCTGCTGTCGGAAGCGGGCAAGGTGGTGGCAAAGAAGCGCGTCTTCGTGCCGATCAAGGGCGAGATCCCTTCGCCGCTCGATCCGCCTCCGGGCTGCCACTTTCATCCGCGCTGTCCGCACGCGATGCCGGTCTGCAGGCAGCAAGTCCCTGCGTTGAAGTCGATCGGCGAGGGGCGCGTCTCGGCCTGCCACCTGAACGACGCGGGCTGAACTGCCGGCCGGTGCGGCCAGCACCCTCGGAACGAGCGATGTCTTTGTTTGCGCGGATACTGGCGCGCTCTCCATTCGACTATTCAGCTTTGCCATGAAGACACGCACCGAGCGCGACACCTTCGGCCCGATCGAGGTGCCGGCCGACAAACTTTGGGGCGCGCAAACGCAGCGCTCCTTGCAGAACTTCGACATCTCCGGCGAGCGGCAGCCGCGCGAAATCATCACCGCGCTGGCGCAGGTCAAGCGCGCGTCTGCGGTGGTCAACCATGCACTCGGCCTGCAGGACGAAAAGAAGACGAAAACCATCGTCGCCGCGGCCGACGAAGTGGTCGCCGGCAAGCACCCGGACGAGTTCCCGCTGGTGGTGTGGCAGACCGGCTCGGGCACGCAGACCAACATGAACGTCAACGAGGTGCTGGCGAACCGTGCGAGCGAACTGCTCGGCGGCGAGCGCGGCGAGGGGCGCCTCGTGCACCCGAACGACGACGTCAACCGCAGCCAGTCGAGCAACGACGTGTTCCCGACCGCCATGCACGTGGCCGCCGTCGAGGCACTGACGAACAAGCTGCTGCCCGCCATCGCCAAACTGCGTGGCACGCTGGAGCAGAAGTCGGTCGATTTCATGGACATCGTGAAGATCGGCCGCACGCATCTGCAAGACGCGACCCCGCTCACGTTGGGCCAGGAGTTCTCGGGCTATGCGGCCCAGCTGAAACATGGCGAAGCGCACGTGCGCGCCGCATTGCCGCATTTGTGCGAACTGGCGCTCGGCGGCACGGCCGTCGGCACCGGGCTCAATGCGCCGAAGGGCTATGCCGAGCAGGTCGCGGCGGAACTGGCCCGGCTCACCAGCCTGCCTTTCGTGACGGCGCCCAACAAGTTCGAGTCGATGGCTTCGGTCGATGCGCTGGTGCATGCGCACGGCGCGCTCAAGACCCTGGCTGCCAGCATGAACAAGATCGCCAACGACGTGCGTTGGCTCGCCAGCGGCCCGCGCAGTGGGATCGGCGAGTTGAGCATTCCCGAAAACGAGCCGGGCTCCTCGATCATGCCGGGCAAGGTCAACCCGACGCAGAGCGAAGCGGTCACGATGCTGGCCGCGCAAGTCATGGGCAACGACGTCGCCATCAACATCGGCGGCGCTTCGGGCAACTTCGAGCTCAACGTGTTTCGCCCGATGGTGGCGCACAACTTCCTGCAGAGTGTGCGGCTGCTGGCCGACGGCATGGTGAGCTTCAACGACCATTGCGCGGTCGGCATCGAGCCGAACCGTGAGCGCATCACCGAACTGGTCCAGCGTTCGCTGATGCTGGTGACGGCGCTCAACACGCACATCGGCTACGACAAGGCGGCCTACATCGCCAAGAAGGCGCACAAGGACGGCAGTAGCCTGCGCGAAGCGGCCGTGGCTTCAGGTCACCTCACCGGCGAGCAGTTCGATGCGTGGGTGGTGCCGGAGAACATGACGGGTCGCTGACCACGCGAACGGTCTTTCAGTGATCGGAGGGGGGAAGCCGCGTCATCAGCTTGTCGGTGTACGCGATGGCCATGGCCGACAGCAGGAAGGTGATGTGAATCACCGTCTGCGCGATCAACACCCGATCGGTGTAGTTGTCGGCGTTGATGAAGGTCTTGAGCAGATGGATCGAGCTGATGCCGATGATGGCCGTGGCCAGCTTCACCTTCAGCACCGATGCGTTGACGTGGCTCAGCCACTCGGGCTGATCGCGATGGCCTTCGAGGTCCATACGGCTCACGAAGGTTTCGTAGCCGCCGACGATCACCATGATGAGCAGATTGCTGATCATCACCACGTCGATCAGCGCCAGCACGACGAGCATGATGACCGTCTCGTTCAGCGTGCCGATCGGCGCGATGGTCTTGTAGCCGATGCTGCTGATCAAGGCCTGAAGAGCGGTCTGGCTGCCGAAGGCGGCTTCGACCAGATGCAGCAGCTCGACCAGAAAGTGCACCACGTACACGCCCTGCGCCACGATCAAACCGAGGTACAGCGGCAGCTGCAGCCAGCGGCTCGCGAAGATCAGCTTGGGCAACGGCCGCAGCGGCGAAACCTTGCCTGGCGTGGGAAATTGCGGGTCGGGAATGGACATCGGGGAGGGCGGTGAGAAAGCGGCGATTCTAGGGGGCGGCCGCGTTGCGAAACGGGTAGCCGTGTCGCTAACATGGCGCTGTCATCGACCCTCGGTGGCGTCAGTGGCCCGTAAGTGCGTCCGTCGACATTACCGCCCACAGACCTACCCGTCATTACAAGCAGGTTCAGGAGACAACCATGAGCAGCGCATCCCACATCGAGTCGGTTCTTGTCGAGAACCGTGTCTTTCCTCCGGACGAGCGCGCAAAAAAGGGCGCCCGCATCGCCGGCATGGCCGCCTACGACGCGCTGTGCAAGGAGGCCGAAACCGACTTCGAAGGCTTCTGGACGCGCCTCGCCAAAGACAACCTGAGCTGGACAAAGCCGTTCACCCGCACGCTCGACGAATCGAAAGCGCCGTTCTATGAGTGGTTCGGCGACGGCGAGCTCAACGCCAGCGCCAATTGCCTCGACAAGCACATGGGCACGCCGGTCGAAAACAAGACGGCCATCATCTTCGAGGCCGACGACGGCACCGTCACCCAGGTCACTTACAAGGAACTGCTGGCACGCGTCAGCCAGTTTGCCAACGGACTGAAGGCGGCGGGCATCCAGAAGGGCGACCGCGTCATCGTCTACATGCCGATGACGGTCGAGGGCGTGATCGCGATGCAGGCCTGCGCGCGCATCGGTGCGACGCACAGCGTTGTGTTCGGCGGTTTCTCCGCCAAGGCGCTGCAAGAACGCATCATCGACGCCGGCGCGGTGGCGGTCATCACCGCCAACTACCAGTTGCGCGGCGGCAAGGAGCTGCCGTTGAAGTCCATCGTCGACGACGGCATCGCGCTCGGCGGCTGCGAGTCGATCAAGAACGTGCTGGTGTACGAGCGCACGAAAACCGCTTGCAACCTGGTGGCTGGCCGCGACAAGACCTTCGACGAACTGCTGCAAGGCCAGAGCACCGATTGCCCTGCAACGCCGGTCAATGCCGAGCACCCGCTCTTCATCCTCTACACCTCCGGCTCGACCGGCAAGCCCAAGGGCGTGCAGCACGCCACCGGCGGCTACCTGCTGTGGGCCAAGCTCACGATGGACTGGACCTTCGACATCCGTCCTGAAGACGTTTTTTGGTGCACCGCCGACATCGGCTGGATCACCGGCCACACCTACGTGGCTTACGGTCCACTCGCGGCCGGCGCCACGCAGGTGGTGTTCGAGGGTGTGCCGACCTTTCCGCATGCCGGCCGCTTCTGGCAAATGATCGAGAAGCACAAGGTCTCGATTTTCTACACGGCGCCGACCGCCATTCGCTCCCTCATCAAGGCGGCCGAATCCGACGAAAAGGTGCATCCGAAGAACTGGGATCTGTCAAGCCTGCGCATCCTCGGTTCGGTCGGTGAGCCGATCAATCCGGAAGCGTGGATGTGGTACCACCGGAACATCGGCCACGAGAAATGCCCGATCGTCGATACCTTCTGGCAGACCGAAACCGGCGGCCACGTCATCACGCCGCTGCCGGGTGCGACACCGCTGGTGCCGGGCTCGTGCACCTTGCCGCTGCCGGGCATCATGGCCGCGATCGTCGATGAAACCGGCAAGGACTTGCCGAACGGCGCGGGCGGCATGCTGGTCATCAAGCGGCCCTGGCCGTCGATGATCCGCACCATCTGGAACGACCCGGAGCGCTTCAAGAAAAGCTATTTCCCCGAAGAAATGGGCGGCACGATCTACTTGGCCGGCGACGGCGCGGTGCGCAGCGCCGACCGCGGCTACTTCCGCATCACCGGCCGCATCGACGACGTGCTCAACGTGTCGGGCCACCGCCTCGGCACCATGGAAATCGAATCGGCGCTGGTCTCCAAGACCGACATCGTGGCCGAGGCCGCCGTGGTCGGCCGACCGGACGACGTCACGGGCGAGGCGGTGTGCGCTTTCGTCGTGCTCAAGCGCGGCCGCCCGACCGGCGACGAGGCCAAACAAATCGCCAACGAGCTGCGTGCCTGGGTTGCCAAAGAGATCGGCCCGATCGCCAAGCCGAAAGACATCCGCTTTGCCGACAACCTGCCCAAGACGCGCAGCGGCAAGATCATGCGGCGCCTGCTGCGCAGCATCGCCAAGGGCGAGGCCATCACGCAGGACACGTCGACGCTGGAGAACCCCGCCATCCTCGAGCAGCTCGGTCAAGCATACTGACGCGTTGTCTATCGGGAGTGCGAATCATGGGTCTCAGAACCGGAGCGTTGGTGTTGGTGGTGGTGTTGATCGCGGCGTTGGCGGCGCTCAATTGGGGCGGCTTGTCGGCGCCGACGATCATGTCGATCGGGGTGATGCAGGTGACGGCGCCGCTCGGGCTCATCATGCTGGGGCTGACGGCTTTGCTCGGGCTGATGTTTCTGGCCTATGTGTTCTATCTGCAGAGCACCTTGATGCTCGACACGCGCCGCCACACCAAGGAGCTGCAAGCGCAGCGCGAACTGGCCGACAAGGCCGAGGCGTCGCGCTTCACGGAGCTGCGCGCGTTCATCGAGGCGCAGGAGCAAAAGCAGGCGATGCGCGCCGCCGACATGCAGCGCGCCGTGCTGGCCCGCGTCGATCAGTCGGACAACACGGTTGCCGCGCACATCGGCCAACTCGAAGACCGGCTGGACCGCCGCTCGGCAACCATCATCACGCCGCCGCCGGGCGCCTGACTCGCGGGCCGCTCCGCCGCCGCCGTTATTTGGCGGACAGCACCCAGGCAGCCAGCTTCCTTGCGTCGGCTTCGCTGACCTGCGTATTGGCCGGCATCGGCACCGGACCCCAGACGCCGGAACCGCCCTTCATGATCTTGGTCGCCAGCAGGTCGACCGCGCCCTTGCTGTCTTTGTATTTGGCAGCCACGTCCTTGAACGACGGGCCGAGCACCTTGCGCTCGACCGCATGGCAGCTCATGCAATTTTTCGAGGTCGCCAGTGCCAAATCGGCCGGATCGGCCAACGCGGGGCCGGCGACGAAGACGCCAATAACCAGGGACAACAGTACTTTTTTCATGGATCGCGCTTCGCAGGCCGGGTTACATTCCGTTAACAACGCATTGTAGGTAGCCGGCGTACCGGCGTCCGATGCGTGATCGAACCCCGAAGGATCCCGCCATGTGGTTTTTGCTGATAGGTGTGCTGGGCGCGGTGTTGAAGTACCTCGAGGTCGGCTTCATCGCCCAATGGAGCTGGTGGATCGTGCTGATTCCCTTCGCGCTCGCAGTGGCCTGGTGGGCCTACGCGGATGCGTCGGGCTACACCAAGCGGCGGGTGATCGAGAAAGAAAACCTGCGCAAGCAAAACCGCATCGACCGCCAGCGCAGCGCGCTGGGGATGCTGAACAGCCGGTCTGCGCAAAAGCGCCGCAAGTAAAACGCAGAGCGATCGAGCGGCCGCCCAGCGACGATCAGTATTTGTCCAGCACCGCACCCGAACTCGCGCTGGATGCGTTGAAGGCGAACTTGGCCTGCACGCCACGCGTGTAGCGCGGCGCTGGCGCCTTCCACGCCTTGCGGCGCTTGTCGATCTCGGCTTCCGGTACGTTCAGTTCGAGCACCAGCTTGTGCGCGTCGATGGTGATCGAGTCGCCTTCATGGACGAACGCGATCGTGCCGCCCGCATAGGCTTCCGGCGCAACGTGGCCGACCACCATGCCCCAGGTTCCGCCCGAAAAACGCCCGTCGGTGATCAGGCCGACGGTTTCGCCCAAACCTGCACCGATCAGCGCACCGGTCGGCGCGAGCATCTCCGGCATGCCCGGTCCGCCCTTGGGGCCGAGGTAGCGCAGCACCATCACGTCGCCGGCGACGATCTTGCCGGCCAGGATCGCGGCCAGCGCCGATTGCTCGTCGTCGAACACGCGGGCCGGGCCGGTGATGACCGGGTTCTTCAGGCCGGTGATCTTGGCGACCGCGCCTTCAGGCGACAGGTTGCCTTTCAGGATGGCGAGGTGGCCCTGGGCGTACATCGGCTTGCCGATCGGGCGGATCACGTCCTGGTCGGCGCGCGGCACATCGGGCACGTCGGCCAGCACTTCGGCGATGGTCTGGCCGGTGATGGTGATGCAGTCGCCGTGCAGCAGGCCGGCGTTCAGCAGCACCTTCATCACTTGCGGAATGCCGCCGGCCTGATGCAGGTCGACCGCCAGGTATTTGCCGCTGGGCTT